>JAGLWX010000030.1 GCA_023133185.1 Fidelibacterota bacterium | reverse complement strand
ATGGATATTTCCACTATCAGTCGCGTTTCAAATGGGAAATATGTTCAGCTGAGTTCGGGAATATATGAATTGAAATATTTTTTCAACGAAGGCATGGTTGATGACAACGGGGAAGAGGTCTCAACCCGAATCATTAAAGACAAATTGAAACAGATCATCGATTCTGAAAATAAACACAAACCCTATAGTGATGATCATTTAGCGCAATTATTGAAAAAAGAGGGTTTTCCGATAGCCCGCCGGACGGTGGCAAAATATCGGGAGCAGTCAAGAATGCCCGTAGCGCGTTTACGGCGAAGTATCTAACGAAGTATATAACAAAGGAGGCTGAAATGGCTTGGAAAAAAATTAAAATAGGCGACAGTGAGTTTGAGTTGTCTTCATCCCAGACATGGCTGGGGGTTGCGGCAGCTATTTTCATTGTAGTAGTCATTACGGTGGCAATGTCGTTCTACACGATTGATGCGAATGAAAACGGCGTCATCTTGCGATTTGGGAAATATAATAAAACGACCTATCCGGGACTTCATCTGAAATTCCCCTGGGGAATTGACAAACTCTATACGGTTCGTGTGGATTATCAATGGAAAGAGGAGTTTGGTTTTCGGACGGCGCGTCCGGGAGTTAAAACCATCTATTCTAAAACTCAATATAGTGGTGAATCCTGGATGCTGACCGGTGACTTAAATATTGCGGATGTTCAATGGATCGTCCAATATAAAATTAATGACCCGGTAAAATTCCTGTTTAAGGTGCGAGGACAGAGTGGAACTATTCGGAATGTCGCCGAAGCAGCCATGCGATTTGTAGTAGGTGATCGGGCATTTCGTGAAGTTCTGCAAACCGACCGCCGGGAAGTGGCGCTTCTTGCTAAAGATTATATGCAGGAAACCCTTGATAAATACGACCTGGGTGTGAATATCGAACTGGTTCAGTTGATTACGGTACAGCCACCGGGACCGGTTTTTGATTCCTTCAATGAGGTAAACCGGGCAAAACAGGAGCAGGAAACGGCAATTAACGAAGCCAACCAGGCTTATAACAAAGAGATCTTCAGGGCTCAGGGTGAAGCCGAACGGCTCATACAGGAAGCCATGGGATACGGCATCGACCGCACCAACCGGGCGAGTGGCGACGCGCAACTCTTTACATCTGTTTTTAATGAATATAAGAAGGCGAGAGAAGTAACCCGCCAGCGCCTGTATCTTGAAACAATGGAAACGGTTATGAAGAATGTTCATGAAAAAATCCTGATAGATAAAGAGGTGAAAAGTCTCGTGCCGCTTCTGAATCTTGGAGGAATGGGGGTGGCAAAATGAAAACAGGAAAAATAGTATTGCTGCTGGCATTAGTTGTTCTTGTGGCATTTATCGGCGCCTCAATTTTTATTCTGAATGAGACGCAACAGTCAATAATCACACAATTTGGAAACCCGGTAGGTCAACCGATAACAACTGCAGGAATTCATTTCAAAATTCCGTTTATCCAGAAAGTAATTACTTTTGATAAGCGAACCCTGGAATGGGACGGAAATCCCCAGGAGATTCCGACCAAAGATAATAAGTTTATTTATATTGATACTTTTGCCCGCTGGCGCATTTCCGATGCACTGGAGTTTTATATTAGCAACACAAGCGAAATGATCGGTTATTCCCGTCTCGATGTTCTGCTTGACGGCGCTGTTCGTGATGAAGTTTCAAATCATACGCTGCCGGAAATTGTGCGCAGTTCCGACCGTACTATGGCGATCGTTGAAGTTGAATCCGCCGGTGACGACACTGAAATCGATTCCCGCAGAATTCAGGAATTGAATGTTGAGGGCATGAGAAGTAAAATCACAAATGCGATTATTGAAAATGTTAGAAAAAAGTTACAAGAACTTGATCTGGGTATCGAAATCATCGACCTTCAGGTCAAAAAGATCGATTATAATAGAGAAGTTCAGAAAAAGGTATTTGACCGCATGATCTCCGAGCAGAAGCGTATTGCGGAAAAATACCGGGCAACCGGTCAGGGTAAGAAACAGGAAATTATCGGTAAGCAAATCAGGAAAAAGAAAGAAATTTTATCGGGAGCATACCTCGAAGCGCAACAGATTCGTGGTAAAGCCGATGCGAAAGCGGTAAAGATTTACGGTGATGCTTACAACCGGTCAACTGATTCGAGAGATTTTTATAAATTTCTGCGGACACTCGACGTTTATAAGAAAACGATTGATTCATCGACGACACTGATTATGTCGACGGAAAATGAATTCTTGCAGTATTTGGGTTCGACAAAATAATCAGCAGAATTGATCGTTAAAATAGGATACTCAATGGTATGGTAAGTTATAATAATCCAGACAGGGAAAATCACGTTCGTTCGACAACTGTAATCGGAATCCGGCGGGATGGCAAAGTTGCCATGGGAAGTGACGGGCAGGTAACCATTGGCAATACGATTATGAAACACAACACCCGCAAGATCCGCAAATTGTATAACGACAAAATACTGGTTGGATTTGCCGGCGCATCTGCGGACGCCTTCACGTTATTTGAAAAATTTGAAGGCGAATTGGAAAAATACAAAGGCAATGTTCACCGGGCAGCCGTGGAACTGGCAAAACTCTGGCGAACCGATAAATATCTACGGCGTCTGGAAGCATTGCTGACTGTCATGGATACCAAAACACTGCTGGTTATATCCGGAACCGGAGACGTCATTGAACCTGATGATGATATTATTGCGATTGGATCCGGCGGACCATTCGCGCTGGCAGCTGCCCGGGCTTTATTCATACACAGTCAGCTATCCGCCAGGGAGATTGTTGAAGAATCCTTAAAGATCGCATCGAATATTTGTATTTACACAAACGACAAATTGACCATAATGGAGCTATGAAACAGAAAGAATTAACACCTCGCGAAATCGTAAAAGAACTGGATGCCTATATCGTCGGTCAGGATAAAGCAAAAAAAGCTGTGGCGATTGCACTGCGTAACCGCTGGCGCCGTCAACGGGTTGAAGGGCAAATTAAAGAAGATATTCTCCCGAATAACATCATCTTGATTGGTCCCACCGGTGTTGGAAAAACCGAAATTGCCCGTCGCTTATCGAATTTATCCCACGCACCCTTTATCAAGGTTGAAGCGTCCAAGTTCACGGAAGTCGGTTATGTGGGTAGAGATGTGGAGTCAATCATCCGGGATCTGATGAATATATCCGTCAATCTCGTCAAAGCGGAACGGATTGCAGAAGTAAATGAGCAGGCGATTATCATGGCAAACGAGCGAATTCTGGATATTCTCCTTCCACCACGAGGCAGCGCCCCCAGTTCGGAGTCAACCCTGGAAAAACCGGATGATCAGCTGAGCCGGACTCGTGAAAAATTCCGTGAAATGCTTGATAAAGGATCACTGGATAGACGAGTAATAGAAATTACGGTCCATAAAGGCGGCACGCCAATGATGCAGGTCTTCGGTCCCGCCGGCATGGAAGAAATGGGGCTTAACCTGACCGAAATGTTGGGAAGCGCTTTTCCGAAAAAGAAAAAGATCCAGAAAACCACTATCGAAGAAGCCCGGAAAATATTTACCAATGAAGAAGCCGAAAAGCTGATCGATATGGACCGTATCATCCAGGAAGCAGTCCGGCGGGTTGAAGAATCCGGGATCGTATTTTTAGATGAAATTGATAAAATCGCATCCAGTCATGGTGATTCCGGTCGGGGACCCGATGTTTCGAGAGAAGGTGTCCAGCGGGATATTCTGCCAATCGTTGAAGGATCAAATGTTCAGACGAAATTCGGAGTAGTAAGGACCGATCACATCCTGTTTATCTCTGCGGGCGCATTTCATATGACGAAGCCGTCCGACCTTATCCCGGAACTCCAGGGACGTTTTCCGATTCGAGTGGAGATGGAGAGCCTCGGCAAAGAGGAATTTATTAAGATTCTGAAAAATCCGCGCAATGCGCTGCTTAAACAGTATGCCGCTTTATTAGAGACGGAAGGCGTTAAATTGATCATTGAAGAGGATGCAGTTGAGGAAATCGCCCAGCTTGCAGCCGAAGTAAATGAGAAGATGGAAAATATTGGCGCCCGACGTTTACACACAATCCTGACCACATTGTTAGAGGATAAGCTCTTTAAGATACCGGATCAATCAATCAAGGAAGTAAAGATCAGCAAAGACGTTGTTAAAAAAAGACTATCCAAAATTATTAAAGACAGAGACTTGAGCCGATACATTCTTTAGGAGAATTGAATGAAAAGAGATTTTATTCATATTACCGATTTTTCGACCGAAGAGATTAATGAAATTTTTGAATTAACCGCAAAAATGAAAGCCTATGTAAAAGAAGGCAAAGAATACATGCCGCTTAAGGGCGTAAATATGGCGATGATCTTTGCCAAACCCTCTGCCAGAACCCGGATTTCCTTTGAAACCGGAATGTCACAGATGGGGGGACATGCCATTTACCTGAGTCCTAATGATATCGGCATAGGAAAACGGGAAGCGGTTAAGGATATCGCCAGAGTAATTTCGCGCTACGACGATGTTATTATGGCTCGTTTGTTTGAGCACACCCATATGCTGGAGATGGCAAAATATGCTACGGTTCCGGTAATTAACGGACTGACAGATTTGAATCATCCGTGCCAGGTCATGGCGGACATCTTCACTGTACTCGAACACAGGCAGCATCTTAATGACCTGAAAGTTGCGTTTATAGGTGACGGGAATAATGTGGCGAACTCATGGATTAACCTGGCAGCCCGGCTGCCCATGCATTTTGTATTGGCGTCTCCGAGTGGCTACGATCCGGATGAAACGATTCTGAACAATGCCAGGAATGTTGGGATCAGCAGAATAGATATTCTCCGGGATCCGGTCGAAGCTGTTCACGATGCCGATGTAATTTATACGGATGTCTGGGCGAGTATGGGGCAGGAAGAAGAAGCCGAACAACGCCGCCGGGACTTTATGCCTTTTCAGATCAATACTGAATTAATGAAACATGCAAAAAAGGAATCGCTTGTAATGCACTGCCTGCCGGCACACCGCGGTGACGAGATAACCGATGACGTAATTGATGGTCCGAACTCAATTGTATTTGATGAAGCTGAAAATCGTATGCATGTCCAGAAAGCGATTATTGTAAAACTGATGCATGGATAAGCATTATATCACTTTTTATTACGTACAGCTGAAAAGTTGAGAAGTAATTAGGGGAAAAATCTCAGATCAATTCAGCAGAATAGATTTTCAATGAGGGTAGAAAACAGATGAAAACTCTAATAGATAACCTTCCCGGGATTGTGTACCGCTGTGCCAATGATCGGGACTGGACAATGGAATTCCTGAGTAAAGGATGCTACGAATTATTGGGATATCATTCTGAAGATCTTATTCAAAATAAAAAAGTTAGTTATGGAAGTTTGATTGAAAAATCAGATAGAAAATATGTACATAGCGAGATTCAAAAAGCAATAAAACAACATAAATCGTTCATTCTGAAATACCGAATCCGCACGGCGTCAGATCAATTAAAGTGGGTTTGGGAACAGGGTATAGGGATTTTTTCGAATAATGGTGAACTTGAAGCGCTGGAAGGATACATCACTGAGATTACCGAAACCGGGGCACTGGAACAAGAAGCAAAATATCGATTGCTAATCGAGAATATTAATGATGGCGTCGTGATCAGTCAATACGACAAATTTATCTTTTTTAATAATCAATTTGCTAAGATGCTTGGTTATACAGTCAATGAATTATTAATGAAAGATTATCGCGATGTTTACACGGAGCGCGGACTAAAAATACTTCAGGAACGAAGCGCACGCCGTGATCATAGAGAAGCAGTTTCTTCACAATATGAGACAGTATTTAAGAAAAAGAACGGCGCTGAGATCGAGGTCGGGGCAAATGTCGCAATCATAGATTACAAGGGCGATAAAGCGACATTCGCCGTAATACGAGATATTTCGGAGCGTAAAAAGGTTGAAAAAGAAATTCATGCTCAAAAACAGTATTTTGAGGCGCTGTTTACCAGTTCAACCGGAGCGATTGTTTCCCTGGATATGAAAGAAAGAGTAGTAAATATAAATCTCCAGTTTGAGAAGCTGTTTGGATATCACCTCGAAGATATTATTGGCAAAAAAATCGATAATATAATCGTTCCAAAGAAACTTATCAAAGAAGCCAGAAAAGTAACGAAATTAGTTCAACGAGGTGGAATAGCCGTTAAGGAAACAAAACGACTGAGAAAAGACGGTACCTTGATTGACATTTCTATTGGCGGCGCCCCGATCATTGTTGATGGAAAACAGATCGGGATGTTCTGTGTCTATATGGACATTACAGATATGAAAAAAGCGGAAGAAGAAATTCGCACCCAAAAGCAATATTTTGAAGCCTTATTCAATAGCACTGCCGATGCGATTGTGTCACTGGATCTTGATCACTGTATTGTTAATATAAACACACAGTTTGAAACGATGTTCGGATATAAACTGGATGAAATAAAGGGTAAAAATGTTGATGCTGTAGTTGTTCCGAAAGAAAAGCGTAATGAAGCAAAAAAAATAACAAATCTTGTGGAACAAGGTGGTATTGCGCTCAGTGAAAATAAGAGACAGCGGAAAAATGGAACTCTTGTCGATGTCTCGATTGGCGGCGCTCCCATTATTGCGGGTGAAAAACAAATCGGAATACTGGCAACCTACCGGGACATTACAGAGCGGAAAAAAGCAGAAGAAGAACGGGAAAGAATCATTCTCAAACTTCAGGAAGCGCTAAACCGTGTAAATACTCTCAGCGGCTTAATACCGATTTGCGCCGGCTGTAAGAAAATCCGTGATGACCAGGGATATTGGAGCGATGTTGAACTCTATATCAGCAAACACTCGGAAGCGGAATTCAGCCATGGTTTATGCAATGACTGTATGGAAAAATTGGCGTAATGGTAATTTTAGGG
>JAGLWX010000003.1 GCA_023133185.1 Fidelibacterota bacterium | reverse complement strand
ATGCACCTGAAAATGCCGAAACACTGGCGCAAGTGATAAATAATGTGCATCGCTTTAGCTCGGGTGGGATTAAATCACTTCTGGAGCCTTTGGAGTCTTTGTCTTTGGAGTGCATTGACTGTGTCAATGCAGCACCGACGCAGTCGGCGCACTCCATAGAGCACTCCAAAAATAAAATGTTCCACAACTACTGGGACACTTGTATTACTTACGAAAATTCTTATTATGCGCGGCTGCATTATCTCTGGTATAATCCGGTGAAGCACGGCTATGTAAAGCATCCGATAGAATGGAAATACGGTAGTTATTATTACCGACATAAAGATGAGAAAGAGTATCTCGATAAAATTATGAAACTCTATCCCTGTGACAAAGTAAAAGTATTTGATGATTTTTAATTTGGAGATATGGAGTGCATCAACTGTGTTGATGTGATGCGAAGAAATGAAACTGTGTTGATGTTGTTGATGCAAATAAACGAAAAGCGAAAAACAGAATTGAAAATGCATTGACACAGTCAATTCAAAAAGGTGGCATCAGCATCGAGAGCAGCTGCATCGACGCAGTCAATGCACTCCAAACAAACAGGAGAATATAAATGAACTATAAAATATTATTAATAGCGTTTATAATCAGCGGGTATTTTGGTTGTGAGGACCTGGAGCATACGAATCCGGTTGATCCCAATGTCAATATTACCGCACCTAATAACCTGCAACTCAGCCAGCAGAATATCCATACTGTATTACTATCCTGGAACTTCAGCGGAGATAAATACAATGGCTATCTTATAGACCGGAAAATCGGCTCAGATTCCTGGCAGATTGCTTATGATACTGTAGCCTGTGAAATTCACAGTTATACCGACACTTCCGCAGTACCGACGGAATCCCATACTTATCGTATCTACTCCTATGCCGATGAAAATCAATCATCATCGATCAGTAAAGACATCACCTTGGTATTTCCCGCCCCGGAAAACCTGCAACTGACACAACTATCCGATACAACCGTTGCTCTACAATGGCAGGATAAGAGCGATGGCGAGGATGGTTTCATTATTAACCGGAAAAAGGACAGCGGGACCTGGGAAACCGAAATCAAGAAAACCACCGCCACAACCTGGACGGATTCGACCGTATCTCCGGGCAGCGCCTATTCTTATCAGGTCAAAGCCTTTAGAGGTATAAAAACTTCGCCCGCTGTTGAATCTCAGTACCAGAATATCTTTCAAGCGCCGAGCAACCTGTCCGCAGCAATAATAGATGACCAGTCTTTAAGATTGACTTGGACGGATAACTGCAGTTTTGAATCGGGTTATCGTGTAGAAAGGAATGACGGTAGTGGGTTCATCCAGATCACTGAATTGAATGCCAATGTAACAACCTATAAAGATGAAGGTTTGACTTATGGTCAAAGTTATTCATACCGTATAAAAACCTATACATCACAAAATGAGAGTGATTATTCCAATGAACTGCAAATAGAAATGGTAATACCTGCTCCATCTAATTTCACTGCCACTTTAATTGATGATCAATCTGTGCAACTCATCTGGGATGATAACTGTACCTTTGAAGCCGGCTATGTTTTAGAACGCAAGGAAGAAGACGGCGCATTTAATGAAATCGCAGACCTGAGTGCGAATACTGAGACTTATACAGATCAGGGATTAACCGGAATAAACTACACTTATCGTATTAGAGCATATACAAATGTTAATATTAGTGATTATTGTGAAGAAATTATTACCAATATGAACGTTGTCTATGATATTGACGGCAATGCATATAAAGTTGTAAAAATTGGCGATCAATGGTGGATGGCAGAAAATTTAAAAGTAATTCATTATCGCAATGGAGATGCCATTCCTAATGTGACAAATAATAATACATGGATCAGTATAACTACAGGCGCTTATTGTAATTATAATAATGATGAGTCTTATGTTGAAACCTACGGCAGAATGTATAACTGGTATTCTGCTGTTGATTCGCGAAATATCGCCCCGGAAGGTTGGCACGTTCCATCTGTTGAAGAGTGGCAGACTTTTATAGATTATTTAGGTGGCGATGATTTTGCTGGTGGAAAATTGAAAGAACCAGGAACAGATCATTGGTTGAGTCCAAATACAGGCGCGACTAATTCAAGTGGATTTACAGCATTACCGGCTGGATTAAGAGGACACTTGGGTGAATTCTTTAGTATAGGTGAAGTAGCGGATTTTTGGTGTCTTGGTGAGGAAAGTGTCACTGGTGCATGGAATCGTGTGGTTTATTATAATACTGAGTTTGTAAAACGTGACGGCGCAGCAAAATGCTATGGCTTTTCGATTCGTTGTGTTAAGGATTAGTTGACTATCCCGATACGCTTTGCTATCGGGATCGAGAATATTTTGTGTAGTTTCCGCCTAAAATCAGTAGATTAAAATAAGATGGAAAGACTGACAGGATTATTAAATTTGTTGTTTTACTGATGGACTGCCGCTTGCGGCTTAGTTCAAAGAGGCGCGGTAGATAATTATTTGACTAAAAGATTTTAGCGTAGCTTCTCAAGTATATGTTATACTTTTAAGGAGAATTTCGGTGGCATTCCCAATAAGACATGAAACTCACATTCTTGAACAGAAATCTGAAACGTTTTTTCGGAATCAAATACCTCAAGATTGGGTTCCCAATAGGCCACAAAATGATTATGGCGTAGATTTTCAGATTGGCATTACTGAAGGTAGGAAATTAATAGGTCTGGAACTGATTGTTCAATTGAAAGCATCAGCGAAAAGCGATGGAGATAAAGATAAAGAAACCATTACATTAAAGGTTTCAACTTATAACTATCTTCGAAAGCTGCTGACAGTGGTAATGCTCGTAAAATATGTAGAGTCAGAAGGCGAAGCATATTGGGTATTTTTGAGAGAAATCACGGCATCTATGGATGAGAATCAAAAAACGATTACAGTACATATCCCTAAATCCAATAGAATATCCTCGATTAATTGGGAAGAGATAACAGCAGTTGTGAGAGAGATTACAGATTTAAAACTCGGTGCAGTAAATAGATGATTAAATTGTATAACAATGGGGTGAATAAGAATTGCCCAAAAACTGGCGCTTTTTGGTTCCCTTTGTCTGCTCTGCAACCCCATACCCCAGAGTTAGCCCCTCAAGGAGACTGAGAATGGATCCCAAAACTATATTAAAGACTCTAAAAGATGCATCTCCTTTAGATTTATTTCTTGTATCTTTCCTTCTGTTGCCATTTGTGTTTGATGCATGGGTAGGGGTTCTTGAAAAATTAGAGTTTGGTATTTGTGCCAAATATTGGTCGCTAGGTATTGTTTTAGTTGGTTATATAGTGGGTGTAGTGGCTATGCTTGTTGGCTCTAATCGGCAGCGAGAAAGAGAAATTGCCAGAGATCAAGTAATTCAATACCTTACTGCCAATAATTATAAAATGGTGTCATTTGAACGTATTAGAATTAATATTAATCAAGCATATTCAGACTCGATCTTAGAGACACTGCCCGTACATTTTCCAAACCAGTTACGTAAAGCAATACTTAAAGGCGGCACACCGGGTTTAGCGAGAATTACTGAATCAGAAATTGAAAACGAGGCATAACGAACCGGTTTTGCACCTGATCGCGCAGAATCAGAGTGCAGGGGTTGCCTGTCCGACGCAGGCGGGGATGAACCGTTTTTGTAGTGATGCCATGTCTTTCACTTATTTATTTTTGTGTAATTTCCACTGAAAAGACTGGCAGGAATATTAAATCTATTGTTTTACCGACGAGCTGCCCGGCAGTTGCCGGGCTTATTTGAACAACAAAAACACATGCGATTTTTTACCTGCCGTAGTGAGCATCTATCGTTAAGGAATAGAAAACCACTCTATAAGTGTTGACATAATGCACACATTGTAATATATTTACCTTATGAAAATATTTAACTGGAATAATGAAAAAAACTTATGGCTAAAAGAAAACCGGGGTATATGCTTTGAAGATATCCTTTTTTACATCGATTATGGTTGTTTAGTTGATGATACATCTCATCCAAATCAAAAAAAGTATCCAAATCAAAGAATTATGGCTGTTAATATTAATGACTATATCTATCTTGTGCCATATATCGAAAATGAAACTGAAAGGTATTTAAAAACTATTATTCCAAGTCGGAAAGCGACTAAGAAATATTTAGGAGGTAACAATGAATAATAATCTTAATAAAGAAGAGCAAGATATTTTAACTTCCTTTGAAAATGATGAATGGATTTCTGATCCTAATTTTAATCAACGAAAAAAAATCCTCCGGGAATCCGCCAGATATACTATTCAGAAAAACAAACGCGTGAATATTCGTATATCTGAGAGAGATATAATCGAAATCAAAAGACGGGCTGCTGAGGAAGGTCTTCCCTATCAAACGTTAATATCAAGTATTTTACATAAATATATCAGTGGCAGACTTGTTACAAAGTCCTGATATTTTTCATAAAAAAGAGTCAAATAAGGATTGACACGACGTTTCTGTTGCAATCAATCCAGGGTTCAAGAAGCCCGGAATACTGCGACAATGTATGTCATATTAAGCGAACTGCTACGAAGCGGCTTAGTTTTGAACCAATCTTTCGCACCTGATCGTGCAACGTAGGGTTTGCCTGCCCGACGCAGGCGGGGATGAAATATCATGTCTTTCCTTTCTTTTTTTGTGTAATTTCCGCTGAAAATCAGTAGATTAAAATAAGATGGAAAGACTGACAGGGATATTAAAGAAGAGAATTATTCTGTTGTTTTACCGATGGGTTCCCGTTTGCGGCTTAGTTCAACAAGTCATTCCACCGGACAATAAGGGTAGGGATTTTGACGTGACCGAAGTCATCGAGCCCTTGTTGCCGGTGAATTTGCCGTTAGGTGTGAAATATGGTGGTTTGCAATGAGGAAGCAATATCATTTTCGTCCTTCTATAAAAGGTTATTTCGCGTGGGACATTAACCGCTTAGTAGAATTGACGAAGAACTTTGAACGACAGCGGGTAAGCCTCGATTCCATTCGTGAACTCGATGAGACTTTTTGGTTTGGTGACAAGAACGATAAACCGACATGCCGGGCAATTGTGGAGCATATGCGGTTGGTAGAAGAGACGAATTTAAGTTGCCCAATAATCCTGTCATCCGACGGCCGCGTTATGGATGGCATGCATCGAGTCGCAAAAGCTCTATTGGAAGGGAGAAAAACGATAGAAGCAGTCAAATTCGATGAAGACCCGAAACCGGATTTCAAGGATGTATATCCAAACGATCTTTCATACGAAGTTTCCACCTAACACGCGCTTCCGCCGCCGCGCGCCGGGAGAAACCGATAGCGCTCGGCTGAAGCGCCGACGTTATCCTACCTGTGCTTCTAATTATTAATTTTTAATAGAAAATGTGATATATTTAAAAAAGGAGTGAAAATGTCTGAGGAACAAATTAACCAAGAGGGCTCTGTGAATCATCAGGTAGCAGATTATATCAATAAGGCATGGGCTTGCTACACGATTATTGATCAAGAGCGACAACTGAAAGAACCAACATCAAAAATGCAGCTGAATGATTCAATAACATGGCTGCAAAAAGCAAAAGATTTAAATCCAAAAGATGAGCAATCGCTCCAATGGATCAAAGAATTAGAAGACTGGATTAGGGTTTGGAAAAAGAGACATTTTGATGGATCAAAAATGGTAATTATTGGCACAGTTGTGGTATCGCTGATTGTTGCACTTCCCGGTTTAGCATTAATCAGCGCTGCTTTTCATGGCGAGCCAGTAGGTGATGCGATTATTTCATTAGGAAAAATTATTGCTTGGTTTATTGGAGGGGCTTTTGCTTATTATTTTACTTCCCGCGCTCCGCGTTGGTTAGTAGATAGACGAAATTCTAAATTTAGATTAGGTAAAGCATCAAGCAAATTTGGGTGGGGTATGATTACTTCCTTAATTAATTCAGATTTCTCGTACAGGGTTCGATATAAGGATGGAAAGACTGAGGTAAAACAAAATATGGTAGGCTCTTCGATTGCATTTATTCTTATGATAACTTATTTCGGCTTTAATGTGGGAATTATTCCAGTTAGAGCGCTAATAAACTTTCTCAGGAACTATGTCTTTTACAAATAAAAAAGGATCTATCATGAAGAAAATGAATCTTTTTATTGTATTTATTTTGATAATTGTATTTTGGGGCTGTGCCGGACAAAAGGAGCAAATAGCCACGAAAGGTCCGGAGACATTGGATTCTCAATTAGAGAATTTAGTCGGTCAAATTGTATCAGACCTATCACAAAATCAAAAATCCAAAATTGCGATTATCGAATTTTCAAATCTGCAGGGGCAAATAACCGAGTTCGGTCAATACCTTGCAGAAGAATTGATTACCCGACTATACCTGACAAATAAATTTGAAGTGATTGAAAGGCAATTGCTAAATAAGGTTTTAAATGAGCACCAATTAAATCTTTCAGGATTAGTTGACGAAAGTTCCGCAAGAGAGTTGGGTAAGATTTTAGGTGTTGATGCTATTGCTTCCGGAAGTGTCACTGATTTAGGAAATAGCGTTAAAGTGAATGCTCGTCTGATATCAACAGAAACCGGCAAAATATTTTCTGTGGCATCTGTAAAAATATTCAAAGACGATGTTGTCAGGAAATTAATGGCACAGGCTGTTGTGTCAACTAATATTGTAGCAAAAGAAAGTCAGCAAGCAGCACATCAAAATATAACGGTAGAAAAAGAGGGCTTTAAAATTGAACTTGTAAAATGCGAGATGTCTAACAGAACTGTAGTTTGTCATCTTATCGTAACAAATACAATGGAAGATGATAAAGATTTCCATATTACATACGGGTGGCAGTATATGACAAAAATATATGATGGTGCGGGAAATGAATATGTAATTTCCGCTGTAAAATTTGGGAATGAATATCACAAAATCAAGGGGCTCAGTCAGTATAGCGGAGCAATGAAGAAAATCATCGCAGGATTATCGGTTTCGACAGAACTCTATTTTGAAAACGTCTCTTCCAACGCTACGAAAATTGCCCTGCTACAGATACTATGTGAGTACCGGGGATTTAAAGTTGAATTTCGCAACATCCCTATAACCAAAATTGATTAAAGAATATTTTCAATAATATCATAGGAAAGATGAAACAATAAACAACGTAAAAGGTTTTAGCATAGCTGCTCAAGTATATGTCAGGCCGCTTTTTGGAGGATAATCTTTATGACAAAACGAGATGTTTTTTCTCTAGCCCTAAAAATCCTGGGGGTTTATACCATCATTGTTGCTATTTCCACCCTCCGATTTTCATTAAGTATGATATTTTCCTATATTGCTAACCCTCAATATTTTCCAAGTCTAGTTTCAATCGTCGCCGGTTCCCTCCTTCCATTGCTTCTATTACTCATTTTGAGTTACTACCTGATCAAAAGGAGTGACAAACTAAGTAAAACGATTTTTCCAAATAGCCAATCAGAAAAAGTTATCCTGACACTTACTTCAGTTGAAATGCAGTCTATAGCCTTTTCGATCATTGGGGTATTAGTTATTGTTTGGGCTCTCCCCAAATTGTTTGAAATCGTTACTCAATTATCGTATTCAAAAATTCATCGGGGAGATGTTTTTTCTGTGCGTATGGGTCAGAAACTTATAGGGTATTCTATCGATGTGGTGATTCGATTTGCTTTGGGGATCTATCTTTTCATAGGAAGTAAAGGGTTATCAACAATATGGCACAAAATTCACCCCTTAAAATAAGTGTTATCTTCCATAAGTTAAAAAGCAGTATAACAAACAAGGATTGATACGACGTTTCTGTAGTAATCAATCCGGGGTTCAAGAAGCCCGGATTTCAGCGGTTACACATCATATATAATAGAAAATAAACACAATTGCGTTTATACCGCCAAATCGGGTGGGTATATACAATTGTTCATACACATACGTTATATAAAATTCCGAACCCCGCAATAGGTATAAATAAAGAAATCGTTATTAAACCGGCGGGTATTAATTGTGTAATTCATGCTGCGTATGCAATCTTTGGATGCTCAAAGTAATTCATCACTCGCTTAGGCATTTTCTGCAGCATCCGCATATGTGACAAAACACCCTTCTTTAAACTCTTTTCATTTCTGAATAATGATTTAGAATGTATTCCCTGCTTGATGTCATTGTTCAGGTATTCATCTGGATTTAACTCAGGTGAATAAGACGGCAGGAAAAAGATTTCTATTTCATCCTCTTTACCCTCAAGCCATT
>JAGLWX010000299.1 GCA_023133185.1 Fidelibacterota bacterium | reverse complement strand
GATGACAAAGTGAATTTGGAAAAAATACAAACCCAATTGAATGAGGACGAAGAACTACGGAAAGTTCATCTTGGTGATAACACAGAATCCAATAAGAGATTTATGTTCAACAAGGTATTTGACAAATTGCTGCAAGGATTGGTGGATGACAGTTTGGATTTCTATAAAAAACTCACTGAACCAAAACGGAATCAGTATGTGAAAAGAGTGTTGTTTGAGGATTATTCGAAGGAATTTTGACGAAAAAATAATGAAATGACTTGTATTTACGGAAGTAATTTTTCCAATTTGGGAATGAACGGTAATTTGATTAGTTTTGCACAAATGAAAGTTTTTAATGTGAATAGTATTAAATTAGAAAAGAGGTTAATATGAAAAAAGGCTGGATTGTACTGATTGTCGTTTTAGTCGTCTTATTGATGATCTTCAGTTTTTTCAAGAAAACTTACAATTCACTGGTTACAATGGAAGAGAACGTAAACCAATCCTGGGCGCAGGTTAGCAACCAGTATCAGCGCCGGGCGGATCTGATCCCCAATCTCGTTCAAACGGTCAAGGGTTATGCCGCTCATGAGAAGGAAACATTCATGGCTGTGACAGAAGCACGGGCAAAAGTCGGACAAATGTCCATATCGCCGGAAGTTTTAAATAATCCTGCGGCATTCCAGCAATTTCAACAAGCCCAGGGCGCGCTCAGTTCTGCATTGAGCAGGTTAATGGTCGTTGTTGAGAAATATCCCGATTTAAAAGCTAATCAGAATTTTTTGGCGCTCCAGTCCCAGCTTGAAGGCACGGAGAATCGTATTGCCGTTGAACGTAAACGCTTTAATCAAAGCGTGCAGCTGTATAATACAACGATTCGCCGTTTCCCGACAAATATGCTTGCCGGTATGTACGGGTTTGAAAAGAAGCTGTATTTTGAGGCTCAACCGGGCGCCGAAACGGTTCCGGATGTTAAATTCTAACGGGATTTAGAAAAGGATTATGATGAATTCACGATTTATTAAATCGGTAGTAATCGCAATTATTATATGTGTTGTTCTGCCGCTTTTTGCCCTGGACGTTCCACCGTTAAAAGTTAGAGTTACTGATCTGGCGGGTGTTATTTCACCAACAGAACGTGTGAGATTAGAAGAAAAACTATATTTTTTCGAAACCAAAACCTCCAACCAGATCGCCGTGCTAATCATTCCATCACTCCAGGGTGAATCTCTTGAGGATTATTCGATCCGTGTGACAGATAAATGGAAGTTGGGAGATAAGTCCAAAGAAAACGGCGTCCTGCTTCTGATCGTTACCGGTGACAGGAAGATCCGTATAGAAGTGGGCTACGGTCTGGAAGGCGTTCTGACAGATTTGGTTTCGTCTCAAATTATCCGCAATGAGATCGCGCCGAGTTTCCGGCAGGGAAAATATGCTGCCGGAATTGACGCCGGCATAAATGGAATTATGCTTGCCACACGCAACGAATATAAAGCCGATCCGCGTAAATACCAGCGTTCGCGCAGGGAAACCGGGAAATCATTTGGATCCCTGATCTTCTATATTTTATTCTTTCTGTTTTTCCTCGGTGGTGGACGCAGAGGACGCCGTGGTTTGTTTATGGCGCTATTGGGCGCCAGTATGTTCCGCGGCGGTGGTGGACGCTCCGGTGGTTTTGGCGGCGGAGGATTCGGTGGTTTTTCCGGTGGAGGCGGCGGCTTCGGTGGCGGAGGCGCTTCGGGAGGATGGTAGTCGTTGGACATTTCAAATTGCAAATATCAAATATTAAATTTCAAATTGAAATTGGGAAATGTCAGATTCAGCACTACTCCATCACTCCAGTACTCCACTACTCCAATCCTCCAACACCCCATCCCGTTAGATTTGGATTGTAAATATTAACTCATAATTGTGAGTGTATAATGGCGTTGATCGATACATATTTTTCAAAAGATGATTTAAAGGAAATCGCCGGGGCTTGTACGAGAGCTGAGAATGATACCGCCGGTGAAGTACGAGTCAGTATTTTCAGTAAGCGTCCCCGGAAGTTGAAGAAGCTCAGCCTCGAAGAGGTGGCGCTGGCGGAATTCTCCCGTCTTGGAATGGAAAAAACCCGCGACCGGACCGGAATTCTGCTGTTTATTATTCTCGCGGAAAAGCGATTTCAAATTTTGGCTGATACGGGAATCAATTCCAAAGTTGAGCAGGAAACCTGGGATAGAATTGCTACCGGACTTTCCAATTATTTTAAAAACGGAACTTATCCGGAAGGTGTGGTCAAAGCAGTACAAAAAATGGGTGAAATACTTGCTCAGCATTTTCCTAAAAAAGCCGATGACACCAATGAATTGAGTGATGAGGTAAGTGTCGGATAATACTGGATTTAAAGTGAACAAAAATTAAATTTATCCTTTTGATTTATAGGTGTATATTTACCACCAGGTGGTGAATAATCCACCACTCACTGGGGAATATGATGAAAATTAAACAAAAAATAGCATGAGGAGGAGCCATGAGAATAAGAGCAATGCGAACGCTATGTATTGTATTAATATTGGGCTTGTTTATGATGTTTTTCGTATCACAATGCGGGGAAAAACAACCTGAAAGTGTTACTATGAAGCAGGCGTTTATCAAAACAGTGATCAATGATATGGTCGCCAAATTTGGAAAGGAACATGCCAGACGCATTGAAACCGGCGTCAAACAGGCGGAAAAACTCTGGTGTGATGCCGATGGGAATGACGAAGCGTTTAAAGATTTCTGTATGAACAATTTTATTGCCGATAAAAATGATCTGGATAAGGCGCTTGAACGGTTGGAAATATCATTTGAAACGTTGTTTGGAACATTATTGGAGCAGGAACGCCAGTTCCAATGGAATCTGCAGGTGGATACCGGTCCGATATTACCTGTCGATTATCTGCTGGCAAATTTCAGCCTGAATTCTCATGTAGAGGAAGACCTCTATAAAACCAAAATCTCATTTTTCGTGCTGTTGAATTTTGAAATTAAATCCCTGGAAGATGCTCTGAAAAAGGGCAATAAGTGGTCCCGACAGCAATGGGCGGAAGTGCGCCTGGCGCAGCAATTTACATCACGCGTACCGTCGGATGTTGCTCAGAAAAAATATGAAACCTATGTCACGGCGGATAACTATATCAGCAATTACAACATTTATATGCATAATCTGCTGAACGAAAATGATGAGCGGTTGTTTCCCGAAGGTTTGAAACTGATTACCCATTGGGGTTTGCGGGACGAACTCAAAGCCCAATATGCCGAAGCCGATGGTTTCCCGCGACAGAAAATGATTTATGACGTCATGCAAAAGATCATCTTTCAGGAAATTCCGCAAGTTGTAATCGATAATCCGGATGTGGATTGGAAAGTATCGACTAATGAAGTCAGCGGTGAAAGCAGTGATAATTCACGGGAACCGGATACCCGCTATCAAATGCTGTTGAATGTTTTTCACGCAGAGAAAGCTACTGATTCCTATTATCCGCTCTATCCGAGCAAAATCGACCGGCGTTTCCAGAGAGACCGTGAAATTCCCGAAAAAGCGGTTGAAAAATTATTTGACGATTTATTGACTTCAAAAGAATTCAAAAGGACTGGAAAATTGATTAAAAAACGTCTGGGACGTGATCTGGAACCTTTTGATATCTGGTATAAAGGCTTCAAACCGGCGTCGCAGTACAGTGAAAGCGAGTTGGACAAGATCGTTTCCGCAAAATATCCGACTGTGGAAGACTTTGAGCGGGATATTCCGAATATCCTGATGAAACTGGGATTCGATCAGGAAACCGCTGAATTTCTGGCTTCCAAAATCAAAGTCGATCCGGCTCGCGGTGCAGGTCACGCCATGGGAGCAGGACGCCGTTCGGATAATGCGCATTTAAGAACACGTATTCCGGAATCCGGTATGAATTACAAAGGTTTTAATATTGCCACACATGAGTTGGGGCATAATGTTGAACAGGTTTTTTCATTAAATAAAATCGATCATACGCTATTGGAAGGCGTTCCGAATACGGCGTTCACGGAAGCGTTTGCCTTTGTATTTCAAAAAAGAGACCTGGAGATTCTGGGATTACATACTGACGATCCGAATGCGGAACACCTGGACGCCCTGAATCAGATTTGGTCCACAGGGGAAATTGCCGGGGTCTCGCTGGTGGATATGAAAGTCTGGCACTGGATGTACGATAATCCCGAAGCTACGGCGGCGGAATTACGGGATGCGGTGATTCAGATTGCCCGGGAAGTCTGGAACCGGTATTTTTATCCAGTTCTGGGGCATAAGGATACGTCCATCCTGGCGATCTATTCCCATATGATCGATGGCGGCTTGTATCTGCCCGATTATCCGATCGGTCACATTATTCAGCTCCAGATTGAGGAATTTATCAAGGATAAGAATCTTGCGGTAGAAATGGAGCGTATGTGTGTTCAAGGGTCTATTACACCCAATCTCTGGATCCAACAGGCAGTGGGTGAAAATATTTCTATTAAACCGACAATAAAGGCAGCGGAAAAAGCTCTGAAAGCTTTGTCTTGACAGTGGTTTGAAATATTTGCTAAAAGCCCGCCCTGTTCAGAGCGGGCTTTTTCTTTCAGGCGTCTGAAAAAATCATTGATCATATATTTTCACGGTATATATGGTACCTTACAAGTCAACATCTTGTCCCTGCACGTCGGGAGAAAATTTTGAATTTCTGACGGTAAAGAAAATTTTAACGCAAAGGCGCAGAGATCGCAAAGGAACGCAGAGTTTACCCCATGTATAATAAGAAAAGACAAAAATAA
>JAGLWX010000298.1 GCA_023133185.1 Fidelibacterota bacterium | reverse complement strand
TTAAACATTCCTTTGTGTCTTGGTGTCTTAGTGGCTATGAATAATTCAGGTTAAATCGGTGTTCCTTGTTCGATATTCAAATTACTATTTATAGTTCCGTCATATCCTCAGACCTGACGGAACAACGGGTGACCTTCGGAAGGTTCGGCAAAATAGGTGTTTCCAATTAACTGCTCATTCAATATATTTAAACATAGAAATAATCTGTCGGAATTTTTTGCGAATCAATGAGGATTTTACAATGAAGAAACTGTTTTTTATTCTGCTGCTCCTTTCGTCAATATCTGTCTTTGCAAAAACAAAAACCTTCATCCGTGAATATACCTATCAGGCAAGCGACTACGATAGTAAAGTGACCGCCAGGGTAAATGCTCTCGAAGAGGTGAAAAGGCTGCTCTTAGAAGAGGTCGCCGTCTTCATAAAAAGCGAATTTGAAGACAGACAATGGGAAAAACAAATTGGTGATAAAATTGAATCAGGTGAATTTACCGAAAAGAGGCTAATCTCTATCACTGCCGGAATAACCCAAACCGAAATTCTTGAGGAAAAATGGACCGGAGTAGAGTACTGGCTGAAAGCGAGAATTACCATCGATCCGGACGAAATGAAAAAACAACTGGACTTAATACTTCAAGATAAAGAAAAAACCAAAGAACTGGAAAAAATGAGGCAAATGGCTGATGAAGCTCGTGGAGAGATTGAAAGGTTAAGGCATGAACTTGAGTCGGTTAAAAATGAGAAAGAACAAATTGTACTGCAAAATGAATATAAAAAGAATGTCGATCAATTAGATGCCATTGACTGGTATAATAAAGGTTATGACGCGGATTTAAAAAAAGAATATGACAAAGCAAAATCATTTTATTTGAGGGCAATTGAATTAAATCCCGATTTCTCAGACGCTTATAATAATCTTGGTCTTGTTTATGATAAACAGGAAAATTACTCTGATGCGATTAAGTGTTATAATAAGGCAATTGAAATAAATCCCAATTACTCATATCCTTATAATAATCTTGGTAATGTTTATTCTGATCAGGGTAATGACTATGATGCGATTAAATATTATATGAAGGCAATAGAATTAAATCCCAATAACTCATATCTTTATAATAATCTTGGTTTGGTTTATGATAATCAGGAAAATTATGCCGATGCGATTAAGTGTTATAATAAGGCAATTGAAATAAATCCCGATTTCTCAAATGCTTATTATAATCTTGGTGTTGTTTATGGTAAACAGGGCAATTATGATGATGAAATTAATAGTTATAAGAAGGCAATAGAATTAAATCCCGAATTATCAGTCGCCTACTTAAATCTTGGTGTTGTTTATTATGATCAGGGAAACTATGTTGATGCAATTAAGTGCTTTCAAAAATCTGCAAAATTGGGAAATATTGACGCACAAAAATTTCTAAGAGATTCAGGACAAGAATGGTAAGTTATTATTTTGCCTTTTGAGCTTCGAAGTATGTTATTGCTTCGGGTACAGCTCTTAGATATTTTTCAAAATTCTCATATGTAAATGTCTCTAAAACTTTTTGAATATCTTAATTATTTTGGCGATTTAGCCCAGTTATCTAGAATCATTTTTGCTCCATTGCATGTTGTTACTAATTGGTCTAAATTAAATTCAATTTTTCGAAGATAAGTCAAATTCTCATTAATATTCTTAAGAGTTTCAATGAGTTCTTTAGATTGTTGTTCATCCATCGTCTACCTCCTTATACAACTATTTTAATTGCCTAACATAATGTTTATCTTGCACAATTCATTCTAAATCAATTCTATTCGGATTTCTTCTTTTGGACAGGGCTGACCTTCTTCATCAGTATTTCAACCGGCGTCAGATACTTTTTCGCATTGTTGCACTGCTTGCATGATGCAACGATGTTGCCCCTGTTACTTCTACCGCCTCTTGATACCGGAACGATATGGTCCATCGTCAACTCTTCCCGTGTAAATTGTTTGCGGCAATAGTAGCAGATGCCTGCATTCAATTTATCCTGCCACCATTGGCTTTTACGAAGTTCTTTGGCTCTCGCCCGCTCCCGGGCAATGTGTTTTTTATCTTTTTGGACGGGAATCCAGTCAGTCATGTACCTAAATTAAGATATTATAGCAATTTTCAAAAGTTTTGTCCGATGAAATGATATTCTTTGATTTTGCAAATATATTAAACGGGTAAAGATGATTTAAACGCAGAGGCGCAGAGATCGCAAAGGTACGCAGAGTTTCTTAGAAAATTTCATCCAGAAAGTGTTTGTCTTAAATGTGTCAGTATTTTCGGTTTGGATACATGTTTGTTATGCATTTAATAATTCTCTGCGTTCTCTGCGCCTCTGCGTTGATAAAAATATCTATGTTACGTAGTAGGATTAATTTGATCCACCACCCCGATAATTATCGACCTGAGCGGCGCGGTTTCATCCTCTACAATTTGCCTGGCGGAGTTTCCTTCGTCAATGATCAAAACCGTCTCTCCGGCGCCTGCTCCGACTGAATCAATCGCGATAATGTATTTGCCGGATGGCTCTCCTGCAATTGTCAAACGGTCAACGAGAAGTAGTCGCTTGTTGTCGTAGAACTTATGATTAATCGTGGAGACAATTGAACCGCAGACTCGTCCCAGGATCATAATTCCTCCTCGTCTATCAATTTGACGTCATCGACAATCCCGATAATCGTGGCGTCAACCGGCACAAAAGTAGTTTCTAATGCCATGGCGGCTTCGCGTCCGCCTTCATAATAGATCAGTTCATCCGGACCCGCCATGCGCGTTGAATCGGCGGCGACGATCGGGGAACCGGAAGGTTTTTTCCGCTTGTCAAGAGGCTGAATTAAAAGCAACGGAACGCCTTCAAGTCCTTCATATACGATGCAGGGCGTCAATGTGCCGATTACTTTCCCTAAAAGCATTTAAATCTCTCCGTCTTTCAGTTTTGACAATTCATTTTTATTAAAAATACTCGTAATGTTAAGCTGTTTCACCATTTCAGAGTGCAAATTCGGGATAAGCGTATCATTAAGTAAAACCTGCTGATCAGTCAGAACCGCTTTGAAAATTGACAGCGCCTCCTCGACTTCTTCTATTTTTCCATTAAAAATCACAAAAGCTTTTCCTCCAATATCATCGCCCAGTCTTATTTCAATAATATTCACCTGTGCGCCCTTTACAGCGGCGTCCGCCGATTGAATTGTAGCGGCAACGGATGAAGTCTCCGTTATGCCAAATGCCTCTTCGGAACAGCTAATTCGCTTGCCTGAAATTGCATCATTAACCTGTGGATGAACATCCGGGAGAAAAACGCTGTCAATAATTTGATCGCCACCGGTTGCAAGACCTTTGTTAAAAGCCTCTTCAACGGATGCAACGCTTCCGCCGATCAGAATAAGATATTTCCCATCATGAACGGTACCTGACTTCAGCACCGAAATAGGGGCGATTTTTACCATAGCATCGCCGGCCAGGATTCCGCTTGCTATCGTTGATAACTCAATTAATGCTAATGCCGGATATTTCTTCATTATACAATCCTGAAATGATCTACAAGGACACAACGTCTTTCTCTCGAGAAACTTCGGGGACCGGTTAACCCTTCACCGGTGGGGCTGGCAATTGAAAATGAACAATATCCTTCACCGCCGAAGCCAAGCCCGGAATATGCGGGACCGTTTTTCACAAAAATACTACAGTTCATTTCCTTTGCCATACGGCTGAGATTATCGAGGTTTTTCGAATACATAACTGCCGAATGACCATTGCCCTGTTCCGCTTCTTTGGCAATATCAATCGCCGAGTCGGCGTCAGGCATTCTGACAAGAGGAATAACCGGCATCATCTGCTCCGTCCAGACTAAAGGATGTTCTTTTTCAACCGGCGCGATCGCAAGGCGGATATTTTCAGCTACCTGCATACCGATTTTTGACAGGATTACCTGCACATCCTTCCCAACCAAAGATTTTTCCATTTTGGCAGGCTTTCCGGGACCATTATTC
>JAGLWX010000297.1 GCA_023133185.1 Fidelibacterota bacterium | reverse complement strand
GCGGAAAAAAGTTTTGAAATCAGCAAACAGCGCTTCGCCAATGGCGATATCAACAGTCAGTCGCTGGCGCTGGATCGCAATCGCCTGAGCCAAGCGTATATTTCACGACTGGAAGCTTATATAAGCTATAAACTGCTGCTCGCGGATCTGACCCGTAAAACTTTCTATGATTTCGAGAAGGGTCAGGCAATTCCTGTAAAGTGAATCCGGTTTTCTTCAGTAATTTTCTTGATAATGTTTTACCTTTGATGTAAGCTCAGCGCATGTCATTCGAAACGTAATTATGAGGTGTGTAAATGATTTTCCAATTGATTATTGTACCTGTAGCCGCAGTAGTGGCGTTATTCACAGCATTATTTTTTTATATTTGGATTGAAAAACAGGATGCCGGAGGCGCGCAGGTTCGCAGGATCGCCGGCTATATTCGGGAAGGCGCCTTTGCCTATCTCAAACAACAATATAAGACCTCCGGTATTTTTTTCATCGTGACCTTCGTGTTGCTGTTGATATTTTCTTTTGGTTTTCGTGTTCTTAGCGTATATGCGCCCTTTATGTTCCTGACCGGCGCATTTTTCTCCGGTCTAAGCGGTTTTTTTGGAATGCTGACCTCTACAATGACATCCAGCCGTACAACTCATGCCGCCGGTAAATCTTTAAACCAGGCATTGAAAATTTCCTTCCGCGGCGGTAGTGTTATGGGAATGGTTGTGGTTGGTTTTGCACTTCTTTGTGTTGTTTCCTGGTTTATAATTATGGATCGTTTTTTCGTTGCAGAAAATCTGGTGATGAAGTATCAAACTATCACCACGACGCTGTTGAGTTTTGGCGTGGGCGCCTCGGCGATGGCGCTGTTTGCCCGTGTGGGCGGCGGAATTTTTACCAAAGCGGCAGATATGGGCGCTGACCTGGTAGGCAAAGTTGAAGCCGGAATTCCCGAAGATGATCCCCGTAATCCGGCTGTTATTGCCGATAATGTCGGTGACAATGTCGGCGATGTGGCTGGAATGGGCGCGGATTTGTTTGAATCGTTTGTCGGTTCAATACTGGGAACTGCGGTTCTTTCGGTAGCGGCATTTTCTCTTGATAAAGCGTTTAACGGTATCATTCTGCCGATGGTCATTGCCGGAATCGGCACCCTGGCGTCAATTATTGGAATCATGATGGTTCGTACCTCTGAAGACCTTTCTCAAAAAGGGTTATTATCGGCGATCAATAAAGGTATCAATATTACGACTCTTATCACGATCGTTTTTAGCGGAGTCGCGATCCAGATACTGTTTCCGGGACAATTCCAGATGCTTTTTGTTCCTATGTTGGCGGGTATGGGAGCCGGCGTGGCAATCGGCTATGTCACAGACCGTTTCACTAACGCCGCCTACGCGCCGGTACAGGAAATTTCACGGCAGGCAAAAACCGGACATGCCACTGTCATTACATCCGGACTTTCGGTGGGATTAATATCGACGGTGCCGGTAGCGGCATTTATTGTTATTGGAATGTTCCTGGCGTTTCTTTTTGGTAACGGTTTCAATGATTTTTCCATGGGACTCTATGCCATCGGTCTGGCAGCAGTCGGTATGTTGTCAACCCTGGGAATTAATTTATCAACAGATGCATTTGGTCCTATTGCGGATAATGCCGGCGGTATTGCCGAGATGGCGGATATGCCCAGCGAAACCCGTAAACGCACCGATGCGCTGGATGAATTAGGCAACTCTACAGCTGCGCGTGGAAAAGGTCTCTGTATTGGTGCGGCGGCTCTGACGGCGGTTACATTGATCGCGGCATTCATTGAAAGTATCCGCACGGAAATGTTAAATATGGGGGACACTTCCATCCAGGTTGCCGGAGAGTGGTTGGATGTTGCCCAGGTGGAAGTGAATGATTTATTAGCCTATTTAGGCGGCTCCATTATGGATATTCGCTTTATTATCGGTCTGTTTATTGGCGGCGCTCTATGCGCCTCATTTTCCAGCACGACAATCAAGGCTGTTTCAGAAGCAGCCGGTGAGATGATCGAGGAGGTCCGCCGTCAGTTTCGTGAAATAAAGGGGATTATGACCGGAGAGACTACTCCGGATTATGCCCGATGTGTCAAGATTTCAACCGCGGCGGCTCAGAAAAAGATGCTCGCCCCGGCATTAATCGCAATTGTTGCGCCGGTGATAACCGGCTTGCTGCTCGGACCAATCGCGATCATTGGCTTATTGTTGGGCAATTTACTGCTCGGTTTTTTCTTTGCGATTTTTATGGCTAACTCCGGCGGCGCCTGGGACAATGCCAAGAAATATATCGAGCGCCGCAAATCGGAACTGAAATTTCAGATAAAAGATAATATGAAAAAGATTTCCAATCGGGGACTTTGGCCGTTTTTCCTGACCAGGGAATATTCAAAATTCCTCTACGAACTTGTCAATATGAATCCGCTGGCGTTCAGCATCGATGAAAAGGTTTCCGATTATCTGGCGGATATTATTGGTTATATTGAAACTGAATACATTGTAAAAGGCAAATCATTAGACGCCGCGAAAAAGCGTTTTGCTGTAAAAGAGGTCTCCGAGTCCGATGATGAGATATTGAACGCGCATTACCGTAAACTGAACCAGGATGATCGCCTGGTGTTTAAACTCTATCTGAAACTGGAGCCGGAAGAACATAAATTTTTAATGGATATGAAGGACTTAAAGCAAAAATTCACCATCGTTATGGATAGTTATTCCGCAGCAGTTACCGGCGACACAGTAGGTGATCCGCTGAAAGATACTACCGGACCTTCACTGGATATTGCGATTAAACTGGCAACTATGGTCAGCATTATAACCATCGGTCTGGTGATGCGCTTCAACCTGGTGGATATTCTGTTAAAATAATCTCAGGAGTAAAAAGGAGACTTGCATGTTCCTTGATAATTAATGATGCTATCATCAATTATCAAGGAATAGTCGTTGTTAAAACCTGGTTGGAGTAGTGCTTGAACAAGCTAAGGTTCGTTAGGTGCAATCAAATGGAATCACGAAAATATCGTCGGCTAAGCGGAATGCTTTATCGACAACGGCGATAATAAATGCCGGTCCGTGGCGAAGTTTAGGATAGGTTTTACGAAATTGCAGAATACCCCTTGCGTCCGTTATGCTAATACTCGATTTACACTTGATTTCAACAGGTCGGAAAATCCCGTCGATTTCCATAATCAAATCAACTTCAGCTCCGGCATGAGTCCGCCAGTGATAAAAGTTAGGAGTCCGTGACGCCGCAGCGAAGCGTTTGTGAATTTCCATAAAAATGAATGTTTCGAAAAGAGCGCCCAGTAACGGATGCCCGGATAGTGTTTCGGGAGTGGATATACGCTGTAAATGAGCGGCAAGACCGGTGTCTGTGAAATAACCTTTGGGCTTACCGCTGAGCCGTTTAATCGTATTTCCGGAATACGGAGGAATTTCAATCCATTGATAAGTTGCTTTAAGTATTTGGATCCAGCGGTTGGCGGTTTGGGGAGTAAGACCGAGCTCCCGACCTAATTTGCTGTAATTGATTTCCTGTGCTGTCAGTGCGGCGCAGAGACTGACGAAACGGGTGAATACCTGCTGATCGCTAACTTCGGCAATGCGGCGGATATCACGCTCAATGTAGGTCCTGACATATGACTGGAAGACGTCGAAAAGAACATTGTTGCTCAAATCTAAAATTCCGGGATATCCGCCTCGCCATAGAAGTGTAAAGATAGATTTATCGGTTGATGTACGCTGAAACTGTCCGAGATCGATTTCATTAAGCGGTTTCAGAATTAATTCTGTCCAGGTATTGCCTGGTAAAGACCCGGATCCACTGATTTCAGCATGTGTCATATTCCAGAGGTTCAGGCAGATGACTCGTCCCGCCATACTTTCCGAAATATTGTTTATTAGGGCAAGATTCTGAGAACCTGTCAGGAAATACTGTCCCGGGTGCGGGTCTTCATCAATTTTGCGTTTCAGTAACGGCAATAGTTCAGGTGCATATTGAATTTCATCCAGGATCAAGGGGGGCGAGAACTGTTTCAGGAAAAATTCCGGATCCTGGCGTACATTATGAATATCAATAACCGGATCAAATACAAGCGTCGTGGCGCTGTTGCCAAAAATATGTTTAAGTAACGTACTCTTCCCCACCTGCCTGGCGCCGGTCAAAAGTAGCGCCGGAAACGTGTCGGAATATATTTGAAGTTTTGCTTCTAAATGGCGGTTTTTATAATTCATGCTTGAATATTAATGATGCCATCATCAATTATCAAGGAGAAATTACTATTGGGAATCTGGTAAGTGTAAATTTAAAGTTCCTTCTTGTTTAAAGGGGATAATTTCGTAACCCGTTGTCTGTAGTCCGTAGTCAGTAAAACAACCATAGCGTATCCATAAGTCGTTATTTATTGCACCATTTTTGAACTCAAAAAACCATTGTCCACCGACCACGGATTGCAGACCACGGACCTATCCACTCGATTCAAGAAAGAGCCTGTGTTTTTTTCTACCCACTGAATTTGAGAAAGGACCAAACTCATTCAATCACCATCTTACCGTTGATAAAATCGATAGTCAGCAAACATTGACCGATCAGATCCATGCCAATGACCAGATTAATGGTTTCCGGGTTTTCAGGTTCCAGGGTCAGCAGCTCCTCGCTGACGAGGCAATTTATGTTGGTGAATATCTTGTCGCCGATTTTTAGTGATCCCACAGTCACATTTTGAGCGTTATGTTTTTGTGAAAGCGTGTCTGCCAGTTCCGGGCTGATCATGGTTATTGAATTGCGGGTGCTGAGGGTTGCCGGATGTTTTGCTCCATTGATGTAGCAGAAAAATTTTAACAGACCGTGATTATCATCGTGGTTGCCGTTCAGGTTTATCGGAGTTAGCAGGCTGTCCGGATACAGATTGTTCAGAGAATATTCCGGCTCGGTGGTAAATGCCAGGATTTTATTCTGAATATCCAGTGTCAATTGTCCGTCAATCAGGAAATTGCGACCGATTATGCCCTTTGCCTTAAACGGAGCGGAGCTGTGTTTGATAATGGAGACGTACAGAATAGGATAATCTCTACCGAGAAGCGATACGTCGTGTATATATCCTTCCTCGAAGAGCATTTCGCTGGTTTCGGTGATCCGGTTGGTCATACGCTGAGGCTCGAAGTTGACATTTTTGTATGTGTTCTCCCGCAGGGCCAGGTCGATGGCATTGAAATCCATGAGTAGATATTGGGATTCATGATTTACGGAAACTTTTACCTGCGGTCCGGATACATTGCGTGATGTGACGACAGGAAAAAGTTCGGATCGTTGGTACCCGTGCGATTCAATCCACGGAATTAGCGCTAAATCCGGTAATGCCGGTTCTTTTGTACAGGTGGCAAGCAGCAAAAGAACGGTGAGTAAAAGACAAATTTTTAAGTAAGTTTTCATAAGCATTCATATTTATTAGTGTACGTTAGTGGTTTCATCTGTGAATGTAATATAATGCTTTGAAACCATTTGCTCCACAGAAAATCTTGATATATGCCAGATGTTGTCATTGACCGGATTGATATAAAATTGATTTTGAACCTGTTTCTGCCATGAAGTGGCAGGCTTAAGCACCAGTCTAATAAACAGAAACCTGTTTTGCTGCGCGAAAACAGGTTTTTCTGCAACTCCTAAGCGTAAAAAACACCGGAGCTATTAAAGAGAGAATTCTATTGCATTTTGTGTTAATCTTATTTATTATCCTGTTGTGAATAAATTCAGGCAAAAAACCTACAAAATTTTATTGGATACTTATACAGAAGCTGGGGAGAATGGGAAAATAACAAGCGGGAATAAACCTAAAGTGACTTTGAGTTTTGGCAATGGCGTCGGGTTGATAATATTCCTGTTGATAAGGTAAAAACCTATGATTAATATGTGATTAACAATGAGATATGTAAAAACAGCCTGGAACATTATCCGAAGAATAACCTTGTATATAAGTAATTATCCATCAATCTCAAGCATATGTTAGCCAATATAAAAAGATTCTACGAAAAAAATAAATTGAGTGATTTAATAAAAAGTTTATTTTAACTATATTAATATAATGAAAAAATTGAAAGTGGAATATGTCAGAGAAAATTAAAGAATTATTTTATGATGAAGAATGGAAATTGAAAATCCAAAAAAAATTACCATATCTATTTCAAATTGCAGAAATTGATTCATCAAGAGCTGGTAGAGTAGGTATGGAGGTTGGATCTGTAAGGGAAAGAATATTAGTTTCATTAATTGTTGCTTATTTTGGCGAAGATATTGTTGATATAGAAATACCGATTACTGAAGCAGAAGTTGATGTTAAGGTAGGCAATAATCCAATATCAATAAAATCGTTAACAGGGAAATATTTTGGTGGTGTTAAATTAATTTGGACAGTCGATGAAGATAATGCTATAGAATTTAGAAATAATTATTCCCCGAGTTGCAATATGTTATTTGTGAAGTTAAATTGGGGGCATAAAGACAATTTATATTTAATTCCTATTGAGATACAAAAAGAAATATTAAATGAAATTGGTGTGGAAAAATATATTAAATTACCTAAAAAGGGAATAAATCCAAGAGGTGTAGAAATTAGCTCATATGCCTTGAAACTACTTTGTTTTAATAAATCAACCCTAAAAATTGAAATAGAATGGGAGAAAATTGCAACAAATTATAACCCATATAAAAAGTGGCTTGATTATTGGAAGGAATAAAATGTTAATAGAGAAGAAAAAAATAGGTACTAAAACAAGTTCATTTGGAACTTCCGGCCGTATCAATCACGATTCCACTAAATTTTATAAAAGCAGGTTGTATGAAGGCTTACATTCTGGGAAAAAGGTAAATTATATTGAAAACAAAATCCTTGAAAAGAATGTTAATAAATTTTTTTGTAAATCCAGTGAAAAAATGGATGAATTGCCTGATAATAGTATTCATTTAATGGTTACCTCACCTCCATACAATGTAACAAAAGAATATGATAATGACTTAAATCTTCAAGAATATCTGGAATTACTAAATACTGTCTGGAAAGAGACATATCGTGTTTTGGTCCCTGGTGGCCGTGCATGTATCAATGTTGCCAACCTTGGAAGAAAACCGTACATACCGCTTCATAGTTACATTATTGAAGGGATGCAGGAAATTGGTTATCTCATGCGTGGTGAAATAATATGGAACAAGGCTTCAAG
>JAGLWX010000296.1 GCA_023133185.1 Fidelibacterota bacterium | reverse complement strand
TAGCGCCAGCCTCAACAGAGAATCTTCGATCAAATAAAGACGGGCAATACCTTGCAGAGCTAATTGAAGAAAGATACCCCCTTTGCAAACAAAAACTGGAATCAGAAGGAATTTCCAACTTAGTTCAAAATATTCTGGATACATTTAAAGACAAGACTCTGGATGTACTTTTTCCTATTCAAAAAAATTTCGCATTATTCATGGGACTCACCCGCTTTACACATCGTAAAGACGGGTTCATTTCAGAACGGCAATGTAAAAAACTCATTAAAAAAGCAAAGCCGGGTGATATTTTACTTGAAAGAAAAGAATGGTATCTGTCTAACCTGGGAATACCGGGATTTTGGACACACGCCGCTTTATATATTGGAAGCCCGGGAGAATTAAAGATCTGGAGTAATACATCTGAAATCATCGAGTTTTACCGTGGTAAAGATCCCGAATGCGCCAGTTTTTCAGATTATCTAAAAAGACATTATCCCGAAGCCTATTCCGCCTATATGGGCGGAGATGATGGTGAATACAATCGGATTATTGAAGGTCTTAAAGAGGGCATTGTATTTCACTCCGTCTCAAATACAGTCGGAACATCCGATCACGCAGCCTGTTTGCGCCCAAGACTTAATAAAATAGACATTGCCCAGGCTATCGAAATTGCGTTTCAATTCTGGGGACGCGAGTACGATTGGACGTTTAATATGCTGTCTGATTATGAATTGACCTGTGTCGAACTGATCTATAAAAGTTATGAACCGGCTCCGGGGAAAAACGGTTTATCCCTTGACTTATCTAAAATCATGGGAATTTTGACACTGCCTGCAAACAATATTGCCGCTCAGTTTGACCGTGAACACGACACAAATCCTCAATTAGAATTTGTCCTGTATTATGGCAGCGATCTTAGAAAAGGCAAAGCCTACTCAAAAAACCTCAAAGCATTCAGAAAAACTCATAAACTGCTGCTCTGGAATTTATACAATAACCGAAAATGAAAAACGATGGTTTCGTAAAAAGCCACAGACAGCAACAAATCTTCGATCCCTGTTCGTCTCTCTGTCCGAAACGCCGCAAATTATTACCTGTCTGCTTCCGGCGGCTGCCGGACAGGCAGGGATAAATCAGGAGCCGGATTATTTCAGCAAGAGATTCTTCACAAACTTTCCACTCATTCCCAAGCCCAATAACCTCATTTCCAAATCCGCTTGCTCGTTCCCAAGCCCCAGTTTGGGAATGCTAATAAAGAATGACTTTTCATTACAAAGTTTGGGCTTTGTAACGAATTGAAAAATCTCACCATCCTCAAAATTCGTCAAACAACTCTATACTTTAGCTTCTCACGACAGGATTTTACCGACCCTGTTCCAGCGGAATATCTTTGTGATGCGATATAACGGCATGGTCTTATCAAATGAAAGCCAGACTATCATAGCCCGCCCAACAATTAAATCACGGGGCACAAAACCCCAAAACCGGCTATCCAGACTATTATCACGATTATCACCCATCATAAAGTAGAAATCCTGTTCAGCGATATAATAATCCTGTTCAATCCCATCGATAACCAGTTTACCGTTCTGGACATAAAATGTGTGATGAGATAATTCTACAACGTTTTTTAAAAGCTGAGTTGGAAACTCGCCCAAGCGAAGCGTATCTCCTTTTGCAGGAATATAAACAGGTCCATAATTATCCCGATTTCCGGCGCCTCGCGGAAAAATATTAAAATCTTTCCAGTATTTTGAATATGTTGTCGGTCCAATATATTTTGAATGAGGTGGATCTGTATACCGTTCCCCATCGATAAATAATTCTTTATTAACTACTTCAATTGTTTGACCCGGCGCAGCGACACATCGCTTTACGTAGTGAACGTATGGATCTACAGGGTATTTAAATATTAAAATATCTCCCTGAGCGGGTTTTTTAATCGACGGCA
>JAGLWX010000295.1 GCA_023133185.1 Fidelibacterota bacterium | reverse complement strand
CCATATACATCTACCAGCGAACCATGTACGATCGTCGAAGGAGCCAGATTCCAATCCAGATAATCCATAAGCTGCCCAATCAGATTACTGGTCAACATAGGAGTAGAGAACAATGCAATATTATTTTCCCGGGCAACTTCCAGGAAAACATCAGACGGTTTTGCACCGTGCGCAAAAATGATTGCGGGTGTTCCCGAAGAACACAATTTTATAATTATTTTTCTTCGCTCTTCTTCCGGCAGGGTCCGCAAATACATATTCTCTTTCTTCCCGATAATCTGAATCCGGGATTTATCAAAATATTTCCAAAAACCAGCCAATTCCAGCCCCGGACGGTTCAGTTTGGAAGACGTGACGATATGCTCATATCCGATGCTGTTGTTATAGCGTTTTAGTTTGAACTTCTGTCGGTTATCTTTATAGATCTTTCCGACGGTTAGTGGTTCGTGCATTTGTGTGCATACCTCTTTTCTTTAAAACGTTTCAGCTGCCGTTCCATTTTATCGACAGCTACATCAATCGACTTGATAATATCATAACTGGATTCAGAGCATACAAGGTCTTTCCCGGAAACGTGTAAAGTAATTTCAGCCATCTCGCCTTCTTTCGACTTTTCCAGAATTACTTTACATGTTGTAATGAAATGATCAAACTTATCCAGTTTCTTTAATTCTTCGATTACATAGGTTCTGACTCTTTCTGATGCATCATAGTGTCTCGACGTAATTTCAACATTCATAGATCACTCCTTATTAAAAAGTTAATCCGCGTGCGGATGTGCTTGTTTATATACTTCCTTCATTTTTCCAATCTTGATGTGTGTATATAATTGTGTCGTTGATAAACTGTTGTGACCCAGCAAGTCCTTTACGGCATTTAAATCGGCGCCGCGATCCAGCAAATGAGAGGCAAACGAATGTCGCAGCACATGGGGACTTAAATGTTCCTGTTCCGAAACAGTTTGTAAAATCCCGGCAACCATTTTCTGGACGGACGGACGGGAAATGCGCCTGTTGCGACTGCTGATAAAAAGCGGGCTTTCAAGGGTTAATCCGCCAAATTCACTTCGTCTTTTATCCAGATAGGTTTGTATTGTTTTTTCGGCTCGCTGTCCAAATGGAATAATCCGCTCCTTGGCTCCTTTACCGAATACTCGGAGCGTCAAACGGTTAAAATTAACATCTCCATAATTTAGCGTGAGTAATTCTCCCAGGCGAATACCTGTACTGTAAAACAGTTCCAGAATAGCTTTATTGCGTAAAGTGACAAAATCATCTTCACCTGACCCGTCCAATACTTGCGCTAATTGTTCTTCGGAAAGTATAACGGGAAGACGTTTCTTTGTCTTTGGGGATTTCACGATTGCAGCGGGATTTGACGAAACTTCACCCTGCCTGGCAAGATATTTAAAAAACGCTTTCAAAGATGCCAGTTTGCGGACGATGGATGTCATTTCAAGTCCGGATTCCGACAGCATTCCAAGAAAATGCCGGATTCCAAGTTTGTTGACCTTGCCGATATCAAGGGAAACCATGTTGGCATATTCCGAATAGAAATTAACAAATTGCTGCAAATCCCGTTGATAGGCTTCTATTGTATGCTGCGAATATCCTCGTTCCTGTTTCAGATATCGTACAAATTGTTTAATTAATTCAGCGGCATTCATCTGTCTGTTTCCCGGTCTTTCAACAGTTTTTCAATTTCAATAAAATCCTCCGGCAATGGCGCAATAATCTCAATATCCTTATGTACAATAGGGTGTTGAAACCGGATACAAAAGGCGTGCAGCATTTGCCGGTCAACTTTTGCCAGTATCTGTTTACCGAGGTCCTGATATAATTTGCCCACCGAATCCAGTGACCGGTTTTTTCCGCCATACACATCATCTCCGACAACCGGATGTCCTATATATTGCATATGAACCCGTATCTGGTGGGTCCTGCCGGTTTCTATAATTACTTTTACTTCGGAAATAATTTCATATGAGTTCAACACTTTATAGCGGCTTCGGGCAAATTTTCCGGCGTCTGTAACAACAAATTTCTTCCGGTTCGCAGGACTGCGCCCGATAGGTTGCTCGATTATCGATTCGGACGGATCCGGCGTTCCCCACACAAGAGCCCTATATTCCTTATAAACCTGTCGATCAGCGAATAAACGCCCCAGCTTCCAGTGTGCCTCGTCATTCTTCGCCACGATCAATACACCGGTTGTATCCTTATCTAAGCGGTGAACCAGACCGGGACGTAAAGTCCCTCCTATCGAGCTGAGTTGATTGGTATAGTTCACCAGCCCGCTAACGAGCGTCCCGTGAAAATTACCGGCGCCGGGATGTACCACCAAACCTTTGGGTTTATTCAAAGCAATATAGTAATCATCCTCGAATAAAATAGTCAGCGGTATATTTTCCGGCGCTACTTTTAGAGGTTCCGGCGATGGCATATGAACAGTTATCACATCTGAAATTTTTATATGATGACTGGGTTTTGTAACAGTTCCATTCACTAAAATATCACCGTTGCGTATCAAATGATGAATTTTCGATCGGGACAATGCATCGATTTCATTAGATAGAAAAATATCCAGCCGCGATCCTTCGTCTCCGGTTACGGTAATTATTAGATCACTTCCGGTTGAAGCGTTATCTGTTTTAGAGATATGGAACTCCTAACCTGGACAAGCCCCCTAAAGGACAGGCAGAACCAAAAAAGGTTTAAAAAAGAAATTTCAAATTTTAAATGCTAAATTTCAAATAAACTACGAATTTCAATGTCTAATGTTCTAAACTAATTAGTATTAAGCGGAATCCAGAGGCATCTCTGAAAAAATTTGATATTTACAATTTGCAGTTTGATATTTGATATAAACATCAAGTTGAAACATACTTTTTAGTGTCGAGAAAACAAAATTATCTTTGAATTTTTGCAAGAATTTGAGGATTAAGAGATTAATGAGGTTATTAAACATCAACTTTACCCAATGCAAATTGCCTGAGTTGGCTCTGTGTCATTGATATACTTAATTAATAGAAGGTAGCAAGAGTATTAAAAAATGTTTTGTTTGCCCTCGCATTAACGAACAACTATAATGAATCCTGCACACAATTAAAGGTACATAAATCCTGAATAATAATCCATAGCGATATTTTAAAACGTAATAAATCAGAATGACCGCCGTGCAAGGACAGAATTATTTTTTCCCTCTGGTCTTACATTTAACACAATGCTGGGTATGGGGAACTTCTTCGAGCCGTTCCTTTGGAATCAACTTTCCACACTCAATACACATACCATATTCACCGTTTTTTATCCGGTCAAGCGCTGTATTCATATAGGATAGATATTTATTTTCCCGCGATAGCCACAGAAATGCTTTCTCCCGTTCCTGTGCGTCGGTGCCAACATCAGCCATATGATAGGCATAGGTCGAATCCAGCATTGTATTATTCTGAAGATCGTCATCATTGCGGGCAATTGATTCCAGTCTCTTGATTTCCTTAAGACTTTCTTCCCGCTTTTTCAAGATCAGGTTCTTAAAATAATCCAGATCCCCAGAACTCCATTTTTTCTTTGATGTTTTTGCTTCCATTTTTCTCTCCTGACAGAATTTACTGAATTCGGTTGACAGAAACACGAATTTTATTTCCATCAATTTTAAATTCTCTGTCAATTTCTCCGGGCTTAAATGTAAATTCAACCATAATAGTCAAGGTTTCCCGTTTGAAATAATCAATAAAATCATTCAGTGCAGTTTTTACCGGTCCTGCCGCCTCAATATAAACCCGAATCCGGTCTTCGACTTTAAAATCCGCCTCTTTCCGCATAGTCTGGATATGACGAATCAAATCCCGCACATATCCCTCTTTTTTCAACTCATCGGTAAGCGTTATATCTATAGCAACAGTATAATCACCTTCAAACACAACTGCAAGCCCCTCGGCGTCCCGGCGTTCAATCAGCAAATCTTCAGATTCAAGGAAAACCTTATTACCGGTTAATTGCAATTCAACCGTCCCGCCTTTTTCGATCTCGTGGGCGACATCGCTTGCGGAAACTGACACCAGAGCCGTCCGAATCTCTCCTACCGATTTACCATACTTAACGCCGAGCGTGGCAAAGTTAGGTTTCACAATATAGCCGGCGAGAGCATTGTCGTTTTGAATAAACTCGATCTCTTTAATATTCAATTCTTCGAGTATCTGATCCTGAAGACCAGACATAGCGGCAGATTTAATATCGGCAGGTAGCTTCACAAAAACTTTTTGGAGCGGCTGACGAACTTTCAGATTGGCTTTATTCCGGGCAGCGCGACCCATCCCGACAATTTTAATGACCGAATCGATCTTTTGCATAAGCGCTTCATCAATGAACTTGTCATCGCAAATCGGATAGGACGTCAGATGTACGCTGAACGGCGCGTCAGGCTCCAGTCCCCGAACCAGGTTCTGATATATTGCATCCGTTAAAAATGGAATTACCGGCGCCAGAATCCGGATCAGGTTTTTTAATGCTGTGTAAAGCGTCTGATATGCGCTCCACTTATCCGAATCATCTTCAGATTTCCAGAAACGGCGACGGCTGCGGCGTATATACCAATTGGATAACACTTCCAGAAATTCGTCCACAAGTTTCATCGCTTTGCCGGGAGCAAAATTATCAAACTCCGCCCGCACCTGTTTAATCAGAAGATTCAGTCGTGCCAGCAACCAGCGATCCAGCTCCGACAACCGGTCTGAAGCGACTTTATGAGTTACCGGCGAATAGCTGTCCAGTGCAGCGTAAGTTGCAAAGAACGAATAGGAATTCCACAACGTGATCATTTGTTTCCGGAAATCTTTGGCATTCTTATAACCGAAATTCAGGTTGTTCACCGGATTGTGATCGACATACATCCAGCGCATTACATCGACGCCCATTTTTTCGGCGGCTTCATTAAACCAGATGGCATTGCCGGCGCTCTTATGCATCTCCTGACCTTTTTCGTCCTTCACCAGCGCATGACCGAGAATAGCCTTAAAAGGTTCACGATTTTCAAGCACGGTGCTCATCGCCAGCAGTGAATAAAACCAGTTCCGGAATTGTCCCGGCAGGCTTTCGCAGATAAATTCCGCCGGAAACCATTCTTCCCAGTAGTCATGATCGGTAGTATAATGCAAGGTGGAATACGGCACAATCCCGGCGTCGAGCCAGGGGTTGCCGACATCTTCAACACGGGATACTTTTGCGCCGCATTTATCACATTTAATTTTAACGGCGTCGATCCATGGACGATGTGGTGAATTGCCCTCATACTCTTCCCAGCCTTCGACCGCGCGCGCTTTTAATTCTTCCTTACTGCCTAAAACCGTGAGATTTCCGCAGGACTTGCATTCATAGATTGGTAATGCCAGCCCCCAGTAACGTTTCTTGGAAATCATCCAGTCGTGCATATTTTTCAGCCAGTCAAGCTCATGCTGTAAACCGTATTCGGGAATCCAGCGGATTTTCCGCGTAACATCCATCATCGCCTGCCGGATGCCATCCATAGAAATAAACCATTCGTCAACCAGACGGAAAACAAGCTCAGTTCCATGGCGCCAGCAAATCGGGTAGCGGTGGGTGTATTGATCAATGCGGTATTTAAAGCCTTTTTCAGCGAGATTTTTAAAAATATCTTTGTTTACATCACTGACGTTCCGACCGGTCAACCAATCGAAGCCTTCGATATAATTCCCAAATTCATCCAGGGGAGCAATAACACTCAGATCATTTACGATGCTAAGTTCATGGTCTTCCTGTCCGCAACCCGGCGCTATATGAACAATCCCGGTGCCTTCGGTTTCGCTGATCTCTTCCCAGGCTATTACCACATGTTTTACATCTTTCTGTGCCGTTAATTCATCAAAAGGTCCGCGGTAAGTCCAGCCCAGCATATCATTTCCGTTAATAGTCTCAAGAACCGTATAGTCACCATTGATGACTTCCTCCTGGCGACCATCAATCAGGTAATAAATATCATTTCCCTGCTTTACCTTTAAATAGGGTTTATCGGGGTGAACTGCTGCTGCGGTGTTGGAGGTCAGCGTCCAGGGCGTCGTCGTCCATACCAGCAGGTATTCATTTTCTCTGCCGTCAATTGGAAAGCGGACGGTAATACTGGTATGAGTCATTTCCCGGTAGCCTTCGGTGGCAATTTCATGCTCAGAAAGCGCCGCACCACAACGGGCGCACCAGGGCATAACGTCGTGACCTTTATATATCCAGCCATTTTCATGGCATTTCTTTAAAAACAACCAGATGGTATAATTGTTCTCATCGGACATTGTATAGTAAGAATTATCCCAGTCCATCCAGTAGCCCAGACGGATCGATTGTTCGCTCTGAATTTTCGAATATTTTATAACGCGTTCTTTGCATTTATTTACAAAATTTTCTATGCCGTATTCCTCGATATCGGTCTTGGATTTGAAGCCCAGCTCTTTTTCCACTTCAACTTCAACCCAAAGCCCCTGACA
>JAGLWX010000294.1 GCA_023133185.1 Fidelibacterota bacterium | reverse complement strand
AGCCAACTCCTACGGAGTTTAATTCAACATGCCCTGAGTGCCTAAATGTCAAGAAAAATTGGACACGTTTAGAGTTATCATTTGATTTTCCTTTTCCTTCTAGAAATAAATGCTTTGATAGTCAAATTCATTAATTTCATCAACACATTTGGTGTTAAATAATAGTTCAAATAACTATCTAATCCTTAAGCTGACGCCAATGGGCAGATGCCGGATAAGTCAAGTTTCCATTTATCGAAAAAACCGACATTACGAACAGACTCTACTTAGTACAAATATCCGATATCAATGTATAACTGACTACCAGCTTCTTTATTGAACGCCATTTCAGCATATACTATAAAATTTTCATTCCAGGCAATATGAAGCCCCAGACCTTTTCCACTATGTAAATTCTTGAAGCCGCCTTCTTTATCATATTTATGCCAGACACGTCCAAAATCATAAAATATATTTGTTGCCAAATAAAAATCCTGGTTTGCAAAGGAAAATTCATAGAACCGGTAACGTAATTCCATATTCATCAGGAATTTGGTTGTTCCGATATAGCGATTTTTATAGACGCCCCGAATTGTTCGATAACCGCCAAGTCCTTCATCAAAGCGAAATGAACCGCCAACAGGGTACAACATTGAGTAAGGAGCATCTCCAAATATATTTTCGACTAAAATGCGATTTGCATATACAAGTTTTTCAAATATTTGGAAATAACGCCTGTCGGTAAAAGTCAAACGTAAAAACTGATGATCGCTTCCGATTAGCTTTGTGTACCATTCGCCGACAAGGTCAGTCCACACGCCGGTATTAGGCGCCGGCTCATTATCACGCGTATCGTAAATAATACCAAACTTCAAAAAATTGTTAAAAGCCTTCTTTGTATCTTTGGAAGTTAAAACACCACTACTGTCAATATCATATCTATATTTTGTAACGATGCCGTCATTTTCGTTTTCAATCGTATTTACATGAATAACTCCCAGACCGATTAAGGCGGAAATTTTCGGTTTGCCGTCTTCCCGGCAAACCAGCGCTTTTTGAAAGTTCGATATTAATATAACTTCATCACTCTGGACGGTGTAATAATGTTTGCCGTGTAGAGTATCTAAAGAATTGTTATCGTCGTCGGTTTCAATATAATCTGCATTGTATTCTGAATCATTGCCCAGACCGTAATAAGGATAGAAATCTTCCATTTTAAATCTTAACCTGACATTGAACCTCATCCCTTTTCCAAGCAGATAGGGTGCATCAAAAAATAAAGTGTGATCCTGTTTTCCGCCGGTCGTAAAAAATATAAGAGGATTTATTTTAAAATAATAAGGTGAGTATCCACCGTCCTTATAATTAAATAAATCAAGCAGAATTCCATAACCAAATCCGTCATCGGCATTGTAATTGATTGCCGGCACGCCGCCCCAGCCCCAGCCGGTGCGTTCTTTTTGCTCAGCAAAAATAAAACTCGACGTCATCAAAATAGCAATGAATACGACAAATAACCGTTTCATTATAAACCTCAAATAATTCAGCAGGGGAAATCTCAAAATTGAGTCTCCCCTGCTATGTTTAATTCATCTTTTAATGCAATTCTAATTGAATTTAGAATTTGTAATCTACGCCGATTGCAAAACCGAAGGTTGTTTTCATGTATTTTTCAGCATAGTCAATTAATGTACCGGAACCTCCGAGATCATGCTGACCTTCTCTTTCATCTTCCTGATAGAAAGTATTCAGACCACCAACATTCACGATCAGGTTCGGTGAAACCGCATAAGCAACGCCAAGACCAATTGTATTTGATTTAAGGCTATAGCTCAAGTCGGTCTGATAAGCAGGTTTGGCGCCTCCATCAGCATTTAAAAATCCAACACTGGCTTTTAGTTTATCATTGAGACAATATTCTACAGCTACACCAACTTCATAACCGTTTTCAACATTATCTTCTCTACCGTCCCAATTAACACCGCTGTTCATATAATAATTAAAATCAAATTCGGTTCTAAGTGCATCGGATACTTTATACGAAATACCCAAAGCCATCATCGCCGGCATGTCAGCGCTGGTTTTTCCACCATCTGGGAACTGGTATATTTTTGTTCCGTCAACTTCATAACCAACTAATGCCTGTTTATCATCATCGGCTTCATTAACCAACTCTAATTTGGTCAATCCTTCATAACGAAAGGCGATATCAAGACCATCAAATGGTGTCAGGAAAACGCTAATAATTGGTGTAATACCTGTAGCTTTTTGGGTTACATCGACTTCCTGATCTGCAAGTAACGTAGACTTAGCGGTTGCTTCGGCTGCCCCTGCTAAATACTGATCAGAACCTGCTTTATATGCGTCACCATATCCAACATATGTCAAACTATCAATACCAGTGAAATTTGTTGCCAAATCATAAAAATATGCAGAAGTATCTGCATATAAATTTGCATTTACAGTTGCACCTGCCGCAGCACCTGTAAAGAAGTCGGTAGCAGGTATCAGACTTCCACCAAGTATAATCCCTGCATTTTTTAGATGACCAATATAACTATTTTTTGCACTTACATAACGACCACCTAAACCAATTGATACCATATCATTCACTTTATAGCTTATTCCAGCCTGAAAGCCATAATAGATCGACGAACCTTCAAAAGCCACATCAATATCATATGCAGTTACTCCATGGTCTGCTAATCCAGGTACTAGATCTGAAACCGGCAATTCAAAGGAAGGTAATCCTTTTTCAAAATTAGCGCTTCCACCACCACCGATTGGTTCAAAACCGGCCGAAAACGCCAGTTTTCCGGTTTTGTAGGCTAAATAAAAATTGGGAAATAGTAGTGCTTTCACGTCCCCAACAAATTCATCAGTATTTAGAAACTGATAATTATTTGTTACGGTTTTGGTCTGAAAGATTGACTGGTTGCTTAAAGATAGGTGTAAACCATCTTCAAGTCTCGTCAATCCAGCCGGATTGAAATAAACCGCATCAACATCCGTAGATGCATTGCGGTTCAATGTCCGCATATACGCGGCGCTTTGGTTGGTATTCGTTACAATACCACCTGCCATTGCGATACCCATCGCTAAAACGAGTATCAAGAACACAAACATAACTGATCTCATGTTGCTTCTCCTTTGGTTACTTTTTTTTGAGCAAATTTGAAATGTGACAGGTTTTTTACTGCCCTCATCCACTCTACCCTCTCTCTCCTCTAATGAAAAAACGGCAATACATCGACATCACTATTTTCTCATTTATTGCACTGAATATAAAGATAAATCATAAAAATAAAAATATTTTTTAATTATCGTCGTATAGCCGGTATTTTTGCCTCAGTTTTTGAAAATCAGTCATGTCGGATATCCAGATCGGGTAGAGTTGTTTTAGGTTCCTACCGGTATCAACCATTACCCGATAAATACTATCCCCAAATAATTGATCTATTTCCGACGGATCTACCCAGCAAAAATGGCGCGGATATAGTTGTGCGATTATCCCTAACAGATAGGAGCCGGTTTGACTTGTCTGGTAAATTTTACGATTCATGATATTGATCCGAATGCCGGTACATTCCTGACCGATATATTGTGTTGACGTTAAAACATTTTTTTTGCTTCCGGGTACGAATGTCGCCAAACTGAACTCCACTCCGCTTAATTCCTGCTGGTTGAGCATCTCAATTATAACCGGTCCGCTAATCCAGGGCGCTCCGCCAACTTCATACGGGAAAAAGCTGCTTTGTCCATTACTGATATTGGAGTATTTAAAAAAACAGGTGGTACAGTAACTTAGCAACATCTCGATTGTATATATTTCATCGAGAGGTATGCCCCATGGCAAACCGGTTTGATCAAACCACAACGAACGTTCATAATTCACCATTGGGACCAGAAACAAACGCGCTCCTTTTTTGCCCGGAATCCATGATTCTTCATTAATAAGCAGAGCCAATTCTCCGAATGTTAAACCGTATCTCCAGGGAATTCGCGCATCGGGAACCAGATTGCTATTTACTGCTAATGGTCCTTCAGTAATGCTTGCGGTTACAGGATTAGGTCTGTCAAGAAACACCAGTGGTATCCTGGTTTTTGCGCTTAGATTCATTAATGAGATCAAAACATTTAAGGTATTTTCATAACGAATCCCGATATTCTGAAGATCGATAAGAATTAGATTGGCGCCGTTCAAATCTTTCCGAAAAACAGTCGGCTGAAACGGAGAGATCGTTACATTTTTCACAGGTTTAATTGAATCAGCGACAATAACCATCCCTGACGATTCGCTTGAATATACTTTTTCAACGACTTGTATAATTGAGACGAGCTGTAAGTCTTTTCTATCGGTTAAAATATCAAGTATATGAGAACCGTTTCTATCGAAACTGCCGTCGTTGCAGACAATAGCGATTTTTTTCTTTTTAATGATCTTGAAATTGTTTTGAATTAAAAGGTCAAGCCCGGTATGAATGGCAGCCGAATCGGAACTCGGTTGATATGTCAATATTTTTGTGTATTTATGATCCCTTTCCTTGCAAAAAAGGAAAAGTGGAAAGACCAGAATTAGAATCGCAATGTTACTGTTTTTTAGCATACGTCACGATATTGCCAACGATCAGTGTTGTTCCTGTCCCGATTAACGTAAACCAGGTCCAGTGAACAATTGGCTTTGCTCCCATGATAAACGGAATTAAAATTATCGAAACCATTAAAACAATTCCCGCTGTAAATCCCCAAATAGCGGCTTTCTCATCACATTTTTTAAATAATACGCCCAATAAAAAAGTACCTAATAAACCGCCATAAGTGATTGATGCGATACCTAAAGCGATCTCTACAACTGAGTGAAGAACCTTTATAAAGAGAAATGCAACTAAGGAAAGGACAACTCCCCAAAATATTGTTAACATCCTGGAAACGAATAA
>JAGLWX010000293.1 GCA_023133185.1 Fidelibacterota bacterium | reverse complement strand
GCGGGAGAAAATTCTTGCTCCCTCGCTATTCATATTGATATTAATAATGGGTTGTCCGGCGGATTTCGTCTGAGCGCTGCCAATGTTTGCAGTGGCTTTTTTGATATATTTTCCCTGTATGCCGGCTTCGTGGTTCAGGTGATACAGTAAATAGTAGTTTTCCGTTTTTCCCCTTGAAGTTGTAATACGTTCGGGTTTTGCCGACCAGAGGAATTTCGAATCATAAGGTAGTAACTTTACCACATCCGGATCTGAGAGAATTTTCTTTACGGTGTATAAGTTGCGCTCCGGCACGCCGATGGAGTTACTGACGTTCCGCAGCAATGACGAGAACGGCTTTTCGGCAAATAATTCCGCATCAACGACCAGCGCACTGTCGGTGGTGTCCCCTTCAATATCCATATCCGCTTCGGTAATGCCCAACAGTTCATTTACACTGATCGCTTTATCTTTAGATTCTTTTATTGCAACGGTCGTGTCCTCTTCTGCAGATACCGGCTGAATCGCGTCCTTGCGCCCGGTTTTTAAATAGTTATCCACCGAAGCGATGAAGGATTGTGTAACCTGAGGATCTTTGAGAAGAATAAATTCGAGCAGAGCCGTGCTCTGGATCAGATTGCGGGCGCGTTCAGGGTCCTTGATGCCGGCAAGTTCAACAATGATACGATATTGTCCGGCTTTCTGGATCGTTGGTTCGGATACGCCGAACTGATCCACACGGTTGCGGATAATCTGCAACGCACGCTGCATGGCGTCTTTGGATTCATGTCGTAATTCTGCAACGATTCCACTGTTCTTATATTTTTCTATATTGGGGAAATGGCGAATTAGCTTAAACTCTTCCGCCTCTACATTGCGGAGAAAGATATTGAAGAAATCTTCATTGGTAGATTTATATTCATCTGTAGTGTTATTTAATATTGTATAAAATTCAGGTGTTTTATTGGTGGCAAGTGTTTCGATCAGTTTGGGAAGATTGAGTTCCAGCACCACATGCATCCCACCCTGAAGGTCCAGACCGAGCCTGATGATGTGATCTTCATAATTGTCAATAGTTCCGTCAGATCGCATTGCCTCCAGTTTTTCCGGTGAGAAACTGTTGTAAGCAACTGTCCAGTAAAGCGAATATGTCGCTAAAAGAACCGCCATCCCTATAATAATGAACCGAATGTTTGTTTTTTTAAACATGTATTTGTACCTCTATATGAACGATTTCCGGTTTAGAAAAAAGCGGTTGAATTTAATTGTGAGACGTACTCAATGTCAACGAAAAAGCCGGGGGTTTAATTTAAAAGCAACTCTAAACACTCCGACCCTATCCGCTTTCGCCATCTTATCATGCTGCTCGGATATATTTTGGACCATCAGCAGGATATCGCTTTTTCAGAAGTTGTCCTATCATTCTGCTCCTCCACTTAATGTCATCTGAGGGAAACGAAGCAGAGTTTACCCCGTTGAATCTTTCTGTTATTCAACCGGGGAAGGATCGCACCATGTTTACTTGTGTCTCCGCTCCTGCGGTGACACAAAGGAAGATTTGAGCAGTTCTGTCTCAACGCGGGAGCGTTGAGACGAGTGTTAAAGATTAACCCCCGGTTTTAACCGGGGGATTAGGGTCGCACACCATGTTTCCGACTTTAGTCGGTATAGGTATTTCCGTGGCTATATAAACCAATTTGGCTCGCTTCGCTCCCTGAAAATTGGTTTCATGTTTTTAGCCTTTATAAAGACCGGCTACAGAGCAAAGCCCTGTAGCCAGAAACAAACAAAAGTGTTTGTTTTACTTTTGCGTCTTCGTGGTTTCCCTACTTTACAAACACCACCTTTTGCAGATTCGTCTTGTTCCCCGATTGAAAGCGAATTATATACACACCGGCGCCGAGATTCACTGGCTGCCAAGTAAAGTAGTAGTAGCAATCATGTAGAATTAAACTCCGGAGTTGACTATTTGTAGCAAGAATGTATATCGTGTAGAACTAAACTCCGCAGGAGTTGGCTAAAGAGGTAGAAAT
>JAGLWX010000292.1 GCA_023133185.1 Fidelibacterota bacterium | reverse complement strand
AATACGTTTACCCGGAATACGATATAAAGTATGTTTTTGATTAGGGAACAAATAGAAACTCTATCTGGGTTTGGGGTTGTCGAGTTTGTTGGATTTATCTACAAATAGCGAACCCCCGCCGGGGTTAATATTGAGATTGCTTAAGCTGACGCCAATGCGACTCGTCGGGACAATCTACTCATCTCACCAGAGACATCCTTGAGGGAATGACACGTTGGCGGAAAGTCACGCACCAGTTCAACCAATAAACCAATTCAACCCATTCAACCAATTAATCAAAAATACGCTTTAGTTTATATAAAAAAAACTGTATCTTAAGATAGAAATATAAATGTAGTTTATTGTGAACGGATTATTTTAAAAGCCCAGGAACAATTTATGAATTTTCTACAGGTGTATATGAGGCGGCTATTTACGCTCGTTTTCCTCCTTACTTTTAGCCGGTTTATAACGGCTGAGGATGTTATCACAATTGCGGTATTGGATTTTGAGGGATTGGCGATCCTGGAAATGGAAACCCGAGCTTTGACCAATCGTCTGCGGGGAAACCTGGTGAAGACCGGCGAATATCAGGTCATCGAACGGGGAAAAATGGATGAGATTCTGGAAGAACAGGGCTTTCAATTGTCCGGCTGTACTTCGGAAGGGTGTATTGTGGAAGCGGGACAGTTGCTCGGCGTTGAAATGATGCTGGCGGGATCGTTTTCACTGGTTGGTGCAACCTATTCCGTTGAGATGAGATTGATCGATATCGAAACCGGAACAATTACAAAATCGGCGAATTTTGATATGCGGGGCGAGATTGACGACTTTTTAACCGAAGGAATGATCAGCGCTGTCAACAAATTGCTTGGGAAGGAAGCGTTACGGACAACGCCTGAGCTTCCACCGGCTGTTGTGCGTATTATGTCAAATCCGGAAGCGGCGACTGTTTTTATCAATGATGAACAAAAGGGAATAACCCCACTTGAATTAAAAGAGTTGCCGGCGGAAGATGCTCTTCAAATAAAGGTTGAATTAAAGGATTACGAAATCCAGGCAGAAGAGCTTACCCTGAATTCCGGTCAGAATTCCGATATCACTTTTACCCTGTTGCGGAAAACCGGTTTTATTTCGATGACTGGAAGCCCCGCCAAATCAAAATTGTATCTCGAGGGGAAATGCATCGGGAAACTGCCCCTAAAAGAATATAAATATCCGGTCGGCAGCTGGCAATTGATTGCCAAAAAACCGGAATATCATACCTATATCGATACAGTTTCGGTAACGCCTGACGATGTCACGAGCGTTGTATTTAAAATGGAAAAACAGCCCAAAACGGTTCCGTTGATCTGTTCGGCAATTATTCCCGGCACCGGTCAGTGTGTTCAGAAACACTGGCTGAAGGGACCGGCTCTCCTGATCTTATCCGCCGGATTCGGTGCAATGGCAATGACAGGTCAGACCGATTTTACTCAATACCAGGATGAATACAACGAAAATCTCGATATCTATAACTCCAATCGAACTCAACCGGATCTATTACCGGCTCAGCGACAGGCGGTGGATGAATCTTTTAATTTGATGAAGGACGCCGAGAGTAGCAGAAATATGTTTATGGCGGCTTTGGGCGGTGTCTGGACCATCAACATCATTGATATAATTTTTTAACAAGAGGCGAATATGTATCGACTCAGTACCATATTGATTATTGTCCTGTTTTTAATAGCGTGTCCCGAAACGCCGGAAGAACCGGAATGGGACAACCCGACAGATCCCGATTTACCGACCTTTGTAGAGCCGGAAACCGTCATTGACGATGGTCCCGCTGAAGGTGCGGTGGTCAACGATCACGAGGTGACATTTCAATTTAGCGGAAATGAAAATGTTGTGGAATTCAGCTGGAAACTGGATGGCGGCGACTGGTCGGATTGGGGCGCGGTAAACAGTGTGACCGTTGATTACCTGGACGAAGGCGAGCATGAGTTCCAGGTAAAGGGCAGATACAATATTATTGAAGAGGACGAATCCCCGGCGGCGCGGGCTTTTACAATTGACGCTGTTCACGGTCCGGCGCTGCGGTTTCTGCCCCGTAAAGTGAGCATTACTTCCAATGCGGTCTTTGACGTCGATATTGTCGTTGAAGAGGTCGAAAACCTGGCGGGTCTGCAGCTGGACATTCCAATAACCGGCGATCTGGAATTGATAAATTATCAACTCTATGAATCGGGAACCGACTTTCTCAGCAAATCCTGCAATCAGTTTTTATCGATTGTGGATAACAGCGACGGCAATTTTAATGCGGTTATCGGGCGGGTTTCGGACAGTCAGCCCGGCGTGGATGGAACCGGCGAAGTAGTCCGCCTGACTTTAAAATATACCGGGACGATCAATTCATCGCTCTCTTTTGGGAGCGGGTGTGAATTGCAGGATTCGGACATGAAAGTAATCCCGCTGAATGAGACGGTGGATTGTGTGATCGAGGTGACGGAGTGATGAATCATTTAATCCCTTATAAATCAATTTCTTATTTTTTATCAATACAAAAAATATAAGCAGGAGACAGATATGAAAAAGCAAAATTTCCTAATATTATTAATCGCACTGAGTGTTTCCTTGGGAATGCTCAATGCGGCGGGTCAATAATCTCGCGGGGACCGGCGCGGGCTACACAACGCTGCGTGATCCTGATAACAATGACATTGAGATAAATCAAGCCGTACAATGTATCCTTGAGATTCAATAAACAAAATGGGTTGTTCTATGAAATTGAAATTTTTATTATTTTTAATCATAATTAGCATCAGCGTTTTAAGCGTATGTACATTTGCGGGTACAGAGGTCTCTGGGACAATTAGTCAGAACACCACGTGGTCCAAAGCTAATTCACCCTATATCGTCACTAGTAATATCTATGTTCAGAAATCTGGCGCCAATGTTCGCCTGACGATAGAACCGGGAGTAGAGATTCGGTTTCAAGGAGCTTATAGAATTTATTTTGGCAGTTCATCTACTTACGGTGGTTGTCTGACGGCAGTTGGAATGGCATCGGATTCGATCCGCTTCACTGCTGC
>JAGLWX010000291.1 GCA_023133185.1 Fidelibacterota bacterium | reverse complement strand
AACTGGTTCCGTACCACATTTTGTATTTTGCGGTAATGCCGTGTTTTGAGAATTCATCCCTATCGTAGCATACGCTTGGATAATAAGCTTTCGGACCATCCAATAACTGACCAAATACGGGATTTTCGGTATATTCCATCCAATTAAGCATTTCCTGGGCGTTAACCGGCGAAACAGACAAAAACGCCAGAATAACTATAAGCCATAGCATTTGTCTTTTCATAACATGTTCCTCCTTTCCGGAGATGAATAATTGATTAATGTTAATCATAGTAAAAGACTGTGTCAAGCTTAAAAATATCTAACTAACTGAAGTTCTCCCTGAATTGGAAATCCCTTATAACGCAATATTTTGGATATAAAAATGATAAAACACATTGGTAAGTGGAATATTAATTTAGGAAAGTTGAGATGGAAAAAGCCTTATTTCATGAAGATTCCAATCGACCTCCCCTCTTTCCCCTTCCGGCAGCTGCCGGAGGATGAAAAGGGAGGTTATATCATCTCGACATAACATTAGGTACATCGCTAAAATTTCGGGGAAACTTCAGTAAAATATCTGAGGGAAGCAAAAAACAGTATGTGTTACAAATCAAAATCTTCATTTTTGATAATCATTTGTTGAAAGATTTGCATACAAACAGTATATTCAACACATAAATATATAACAAGTATGAAATAAATATTATCAGTTGGAAGGGGAAAAGAATTATGAATCACAGCATTGGAGTAAAAAAAGCCACCCTGAATAAGAAAATCGACCGCACTTTCCGTTCACAATATTTTTCTTTAATCATGTTATTGTTATTCATAAATATCAGCGCTCCGGTTAATGGCGCACAAAAGCCTGACACAAAACCGCCTAAAATCAAGATCCTTTCTCCGAAAGCCGAATTTACTGCCACAGGTCCGCTGCGAATCATAACATCGGCAAGCGATAAACGCGGAATTATGAAAGTAGCGTTTTTTGTAGATGGCGAACTTGTTCAGGAAGTTTATAATCCGCCTTATACGATTATTTTAAATGTGGGCTTCTGGGCTGATGGAATGATCCACCGAATCAAAGCCGTTGCCACCGATAATTCAGAAAACAGTACCGATTCCGAAGAGATCCCGATCACGATATTAAAAAGTGCATTTACTTCACCATATTTACTTTATCCGAGAAACAAGATGGTTTTTAAAAGGAGCGTACGTATCAAACTCAAGTGGAAATCACTATATGGCGCCAATAATTACGTTATTGCGATTACCAAGGACCGGGATTTTAAAAATGTTGTCGCATCATATACCGTAACCGATACATCACTTATCACCGAGCCGCTTACTATTGGACGGTACTATTGGGCTGTGGTTGCGAAAAATCCCGCTGAAAAGTGGAGCGAATGGAGTGTCTTCCATGAATTCTCCATTGAACCGCCACTGCCACCGAAATTAATCGGTCCAAAACACAAGTTTTATTATAAAAGTTCTGAAATTCCCCGTTTAAGCTGGCATAAATCCAAGTACGCCAGCGTTTACGAAGTGAAAGTTGTCAAGGCTTTGAATCCTGAATTTATCCAATATACCAAACTGGTACGTGATACCTTTGTAGTAGTATCCGGACTGGCGGAAGAATGGCACCAGTGGTCGGTTCGTCCTAGAAACAAAGGTGGTATTTATGGCGAATGGAGCGAAACACGGGAATTCTACACCAGCAGCCCTGAGGTAACCCAGTTCGTAAAAGTTGCTGCCGGAGAATACACATCCGGCAGGGATAATATAATCCGGAAAATCAATTATGATTACGAGATCATGAAATATCCGGTTACCTGTCGTCAATATCTGAATTTCCTTAATCAGGCATATTGTCGCAATGCAGTCGATAAGAATGGGTACGGACATTATGAAGGTGATGAATTTAAACCGGCTGGCGAATATAAATACATCGATGTAAAGGAAAAGAAAAAAGAGATTGGTGATATTCTCTTTGATACCAAAAAAGAATATTTTATTCTGGAAAGCAATGAATATATGGATCATCCTATCGGAGATGTTTCCTGGTTCGGCGCGCATGCGTTTGCAAAATGGTATGGTCTGGCATTAGTTACTGAAGAAGAGTGGGAAAAAGCCGCGCGCGGTCGCAGCGGATTCAATTTTCCATGGGGGAATGTTATTGATTGCCAGAACGCCAATATCGCCGGTTGCATGGAGCGTGGTTTTTCCGCATCCACCACGTCGGTAGGTAAATATAATGGCGAGAATAATACGATGGATAGTCCCAGCCCTTATGGCGCCTATGATATGTCGGGCAATGTTTGGGAGTGGACCGATTCCTGGTTTGGCGGGAATTTTCGGTCGTACCGGGTTATCAAAGGCGGCAGCTACCACGAATCCAAAGGGGTCAAAGCAAACCTGGAAAGCCTGTCAACCTGGTACCGTTACTGGATGGATCCCCAGAGCACATCCGGTAAATATGGCTCCGCCGTGGGATTCCGCTGTATATTGCATAAAGAATAACCGGCTATATATTTTTATTTGAGAATTGTTTGTACCCCGAGTAGGGTTCGAACCTACGACCGTCGGCTTAAGAGGCCGCTGCTCTACCAACTGAGCTATCGAGGCTGAAAAAGCGGGTTAATTTATAACAATTCGATCGAAGTGTCAATATTCGCAGAAGTCTCAATCCCCTCTTGTAAATTCAAATATTTCAACTATATTTCCAATACATGGAAATTGCCAAAAGAATCTATTTACATACATATAATCACTCTTGCCAAATGAACCTTTTTTCAAGGTTTCGGAAATATTTGACGATCCTCTTTTCATGGGCGATATTAATGACCTGTCCGTTCATATTAAAGGGCGCCCTGCTGGAAGTCAGGTACAACCTAAAATTACAATTTTCAGAACCGGCGCATACAATATACGGGCATGAACAGGTTGGCATCGTCAATAATGCTCAACTGCCCATCGATACTGTATATTTCCATCTAAGTCCAAACGCCTTTCGCAGTACTAAAAGCCCTTTCTACCAACAAAGCGAAAATTTACTGGACGACCCGGTTAAAATGAGCATTCAATCGGTAACGTCAAATGATTCAAAATGCGAATATTATAACGATGAAACTCTGTCGATGGCGGTCCTGTTGCCGGCGACTCTTCCACCCGGTGATTCTGTGGAAATCTCGATCGACTTTACGCTGGCAATCCCCAGGGGCAATCATATCCAGTGTCCGACTTACCGCGGATCAACAACCCGATTAATTCGATTCTATCCGATGGTAGAACGCCTCACCAATAAAGGATGGACGCCATCAAAATACAATAACGTTGAACCTTCCTGCAGTTTTCCTTTTATCTATAATTTTACAATCCAGTTGCCTGATCATTACAACGTCATTAGTTCTCTTGCCCCATTATCTGTGGATTCTATCAACAAAAAGGAAAAACTACATACATTTCAATCTTCCAGAATCAAAGAACTTGCCGTTGTTTTTTCTGCATCATATACTATGAAATTCTTTTCTGTTCAACAGATTCCCGTTCACTTACTCATCCCAAAAAGCAATGAACGAAGCTATACCCGATCCAAAACGAAAATCGTGCATTACATTATCAAAGATATTTTAAACACCTATTCACAACTTATCATAGACTATCCTTACTCACAGTTATCACTGACATCAGCAAAAATACCAACAGGTTTTACTACATCGAATCTGATCATTCTTGAATCCAGGAAATACCGGAATCTGTCATTCCTGGACTATGGTAGTATTTACAGTTTAGCCCATGCTATTGCAAAAGAATATTTCAACTATTTTATTTTTGAAGATCCCGAAAATCCTGATTGGATTATTGGAGGAATGGCAAGTTATGCGGCAAGCAGATACATGACACAAAACTATCAGAAACTCATTAAGCGATATCATATAAAAAATGAAGCTTACACCAATTATTCTCAAATTGCATTACGATTAGCCGCCCTCACAGTTGATCGGGAACATATTGGTCAACCGCTCTATACATCGTCCAAAAAGAGTGACGCGCCTGTTCTATTGGAGCAGATACATCATTTCAAAGGTCAAAAAGTTCTGGAAATGCTCAATTATATTGTCGGCGACTCGGTATTCCGGGATTGCATTCATGACTTTTTGACCCAATATAAATATCGTCCGGCAAACTCGCGTGATTTTTTCCGGTTGGTAGAAGTAAAAAGCGGGAAAGATTTGAATCAACTGTACAAACTCTGGGTTGAGTCAAAAAACATACCGGACCTTAAAATCAAACGAGTTCATAAAGAATTCCGGCGCCGGGATAGCACATATGTCACTAAAGTTGTAGTAAAAGGCGCCGCATTAAATGCGCTGCCTATAGAAATCATGGCGGTTGATGCAAATTCCGACACCTTATGGACAGTCACCAAATTATCAACAATAGGTCTGGATACAGTCTTGTTATATTCACGCTACCCCACTCGAAAAATATCACTCGATCCTCACAGAAATATTTGGGAATTCAACCGCCTGAACAATCATTATCCCTATAAGATACTTTTCAATTTCCTGATTGGCATTCCGAGTATTGATGCATACCAGATTTTTTACTATCCCACTTTCGACTTTAATAAACGGGATGTGA
>JAGLWX010000290.1 GCA_023133185.1 Fidelibacterota bacterium | reverse complement strand
GAAACGGGTCAGGTCAATAATACTGTCGCGACTGAAACTCTTTTCATTTATTTCAATTATTTTATGAATTAAACGAACCGAAATTGTATTGACTAATTTTTGTCCGGCTTCTGCTAAAGGTATTCCAAACCTCGGAAACAGTAATTGTATGAGCGATGTGTAATCGTAAGATCCTCTGCTTATAACCGCAATCCTATCGGGGGAAAATCCTTTAGCAATCCATTGCTTGATCGTTCGTGCCGCGACATCGATTTCCATCCGACGATTCGGGCAGCGGACAATTTTCACATTCCGGCTATCATAGTTATTCTTCCATTCGACAGGCGTCCGCTCTTGAAATGATCGTTCAGGTTTAAAAGTGTTCCGAAAAAATGATCCTGCCAGTTCGTTGAAATACGTCGGGGTTTGATCCCGTAATACAGTTATTACACACGAAAAATCATCAAACATTCTTGAAATTGGATCGAGATACTCCAGAGTCGGATGATCGTTTTCACCGGGAGCATATATTACTACTCGGTCATATTTTTGAACGAGCCGCTTCAACATTCGCTTTTGAACCGGATTAAACTCATAAAATCCGTCAACCACCAGGAGATCACCCATGTGCTCAACTTTTTGGCATTCAAGTATATCACAGGCTTGATGCAGAAGCTGCACGGTTGTGGCAATTCGCTTTTTAACCGAATATTGTTCCAGATAGCGCAGAATGGACAGATAGGATGTGAAGTGAGGATATGATATATTTTTTGATAACGATTCCAGTTGTGAAATACTGAAACCGCTTTCCCGAAGATCAATTAGAATCTGCTGCAATAACGCCAACGATCTTGGCTTCAAAGCGCCAAAGACTCCCGGATTCTTCTGAAAAAACAGAAACAGGAGAAACCATTCCTCACCCTGGCTGATGGTCTTGCAGGATTGGTGAACCAGATCAAGAATACGATTCGCCCAGGCGAAAAAAGTCCCAAAGTACAATTGCCCGGGGAGAGTGGCTCCGAGAGATGTTAACAGAGAAGTTTTCAGCTTTCGTATATGGCGTGCTGATGGTAAAAGAAAATCCACTTTTTTCCCGGATCGAAGGTCAGATTGAATAGCGCCAACAATATGTTCGGTATGATCTAAATAAACCGGGGCAGTATAAATATGAACTTCAGACATCGTGGCTAAATCTAACTGAAATACAATTTAGAGCAAAGATTTTCTCTGGCATGTTCTCTGAAAAAGTGTATAAATCATTGAAAAACCATGAGAATTCAAAGAAAAATGATGAAAAAAGAATATTTCCGATAAAAAGGCTTTGCTAAGTTCAAAATTTTATTATAAACTGTAGCGCTGTTTGAATTAGGAACTATATCCTCCGGGTGTTTTTCCTGAAAGAAGTCGTTTTAATCACAAAGCTACATCACTTTTCATGTGAGTTCAAATGTTCAAATTTACCGAGATTTGGTGCGTCCAGCATCCTGTCCCGCAAATTAAACATTTATCTACAGTGAGAAGTCACGAGGAGACATTGATGCAAGGTAGTAAACTTTACGTAGGGAATCTGAAGTATTCCGTAACAAATGAACAATTAGAAGAATTATTCGGCGAACATGGCGAAGTAAAAAACGTCAATATTATCACCAATAAAGGCTTCGGTTTTGTTGAAATGGGAAGCCCTGAAGAAGCTGAAAAAGTCAAAGAAGCTTTTGACGGTAAAGAGTACGACGGACGTACACTTAGAATCGACGAGGCCCGTCCACCCAAGCCCAGATTCTCAAGAGATTCTGGCAGCAGACGCTATTAAAAACCGGCGTTGATTCACTAACATAATATTAAATCATCTCTCCCATCTTCTAACAGCACAGATGCGGAGGGGTGGTTTATATATTTACATCTATAAGTTTATATAACTTATCGGATGCGCGGATAACTGTCGGTAGAGGAATCGTGATCCGATTGCCCTTTTTCGCTTCTAAAACAGGATTATCATCGACGCGTATTTCATCTACGACAGATTCGATTACACCGGTTGTCGGACCTGTTATCAATATCCGGTCACCTTTTTTCAATGTTTTTGTTTCAATCAGAAATTCCGCAACCTTCGCTTTCCGAAAATAGTTAACACCTTTGCCGATATAGATTTTTCGCCGGGTAG
>JAGLWX010000029.1 GCA_023133185.1 Fidelibacterota bacterium | reverse complement strand
TCGTATAACCGTTTCAACGGTTTCTATTTCTAAGAATATTTCTTTTTTAAGGGGACTCATAATTTAAAATCAATCGAATGAGGGAAGACGTATGAAAAAAACATTTTTACAATTTGTCCTGTTGGTCAGCATTTCGTTACTGTTTCTGAGTGCGCAAATTCATGCCTGCACTAACTTTCTAATCTCCAGAGGCGCCTCAAAAGACGGCTCAACCATGATTACCTTTTCCGCAGATTCACATGTGCTTTATGGAGAGCTCTATTTCACAGCTGCGGCTGATCACCTTCCCGGTGAAATGCTCGACATTTACGAATGGGATACCGGCAAATATCTCGGTCAGATAAAACAGGTTCCCCATACATATTCTGTCGTGGGGAATATGAACGAACATCAGGTTGCCATCGGTGAAACCACCTGGGGCGGCAGAAGTGAATTGAGAGATTCTCTGGCGATTATGGATTACGGCAGTTTGATGTATGTAACTCTCCAGCGGGCAAAAACGGCTCGGGAAGCGCTAAAAATTATGGGTGATCTGGTTAAAGAATACGGCTATTACAGCTCCGGAGAATCATTCTCTGTTTCCGATCCCAACGAAGTCTGGATCATGGAAATGATCGGCAAAGGATTGGGTAAAAAAGGAGCGGTCTGGGTTGCTCGTATAGTTCCTGACGGTTATATCTGCGCTCACGCCAATCAAGCCCGGATTAGGCAGTTTCCATTAAAGGATCCGGAAGATTGTTTTTATGAGAAGGATGTCATCAAATTAGCGAGAGAAAAGGGCTGGTTTAACGGTAAAGATAAAAAATTCAGTTTTGCCGATGCTTATGCGCCGTTGGATTATGGCGCGCTTCGTTTTTGTGAAGCAAGAGTATGGAGCATGTTTCGCCGGGCAGCTCCTTCGTTGAATCTTTCGACGGATTATATTAAAGGCGTTAAAGGCGCGAAACCTCTGCCGCTTTGGATAAAACCGGATAAAAAGCTTTCCGCCCGGGATGTTATGGAATTGATGCGCGATCATTTTGAAGATTCTGATCTTGATATGAATAATAATATCGGCGCCGGTCCTTTTCAATTACCATATCGCTGGCGTCCTCTGACCTGGGAAGTTGACGGCGAAGAATATTTCAATGAGCGAGCTACTTCAACCCAACAGACAGGATTTTCTTTTATTTCCCAAGCGCGCTCATGGCTGCCCGATCCCATCGGCGGTATCCACTGGTTCAGCGTTGATGATACTTATAGCGCTGTTTATGTTCCCATGTACTGTGGAATAAAAGAGGTGCCTAAAAGCTATGCTGTCGGCACCGGTGACTTCCATCATTTTACCTGGGAATCGGCGTTTTGGGTTTTCAATTTTGTCTCTAATTATTGCTACTTGCGTTACAGCGATATGATAAAGGATGTTCAGATAGTTCAGCGTGAATTGGAAGGTAAATTCATGGCGGACCAGGCAGACGTTGAAGAATTAACATTGAAACTATATAATGAATCTCCTCAACTGGCGATTGATTACCTGACGGAATATTCAGTAAACCTTGGAAATTCGACTGTTAAAAGATGGAAAAAATTAGGTGAATTCCTGATTTACAAATATCTCGATGGAAATGTTAAAGACGAATTGGGCAATGTCAAACATCCGGGATATCCGAAATCGTGGTACCGGAAAATTGTGGATGAAACAGGCAGTCATTTTAAAATGATAAAATTGGAAAATGAGGAAGGACATTAATAATTATAAGAAATGTGTTTGTAAAATCAAAGATGACATGCTTGGTTTGTTATTTCTCGCCTATATTGTCATCCTAACCTTATCTGTCATTCTGAAGGAACGAAGAGACTGAAGAATCGCTTAAGATCAATGCTAGCTTCCCTCTGTCCAACCCGATTTTTCGTCGTTCCTCCTCAGAATGACATGATTTGTACTTTTTACGAGACCGTCAATTTTTATTCTATAACCAATCGTTTTAAAATTAGAGTAGTTCCAATTTACCTAACTGGAGTTTCTTATGAGCGCTGACTCACAAAAAAAGGTCACCGAATGTTTCAATCCGGCAACCGGAGGGAAAATTGGGGAATCAGATCTGAATTCCGTTGCAGAATTAATCTCCTGTATTCGATATGCTAAAGAAGTACAACCGGATTGGGCGGCAATGCCGATTCGGGAGCGGATTTCCATCATTCGGAATATTCGAACATATATAGTCGAAAATGCTTCCGAAATTGCAGAAATTATTTCGCGGGATAATGGAAAAGTGCGCGTCGATGCATTGGCGACTGAAGTTTTACCGGCTGCCATGGCAGTTTCATATTACGTGAAGAATGCGAAACGGTTTTTAAAGCCCGAAAAACTCTCTTCAGGCAACCTGCTTATGGCGAATAAGCGCAGTAAAATCTATCGAAAACCATTTGGAGTCGTCGGAATAATTTCCCCGTGGAATTACCCTTTCGGCATACCCTTTTCGGAAGTGATTATGGCTCTGCTGGCGGGAAACGCCGTCATTTTGAAAACTGCCAGTGAAACTCAGTTAGTCGGTCGAATTTTGGAAAAATGTATCAATTCAGCTGGTTTACCGGACGGTATTTTTCATTACGTGAATTTGCCGGGACGTGTCGCCGGCGACGCATTTTTAGAGAATGGGATCGATAAGTTATTTTTCACAGGGTCAGTGGCTGTTGGGAAATATCTGATGAAAAAAGCGTCGGAAACTCTGACCCCGGTTGTGCTTGAGCTTGGTGGGAATGACGCTATGATCGTCTGCAAGGATGCCGACCTGGAAAAGGCAGCCGCAGGCGCTGTTTGGGCGGGATTTTCAAATGCAGGACAATCCTGTGCTTCAGTTGAGCGGATTTATGTGCATGAATCCGTATATGATTCTTTTTTGATGATGCTAAAAGAAAAAGTCGAATCACTGCGGCTTGGATTCGATGACGATTTTAATTTGGATATGGGGTCGATGACAACTCAAAAACAGGTAGAGACTGTTCAAAAGCATATTGAGGATGCCGTAAAAAAAGGAGCGAAATTATTTATTCAATCACAATATCCAAAGGATTCAAAGGGATTGTTTTTTCCGGCAACAGTATTAACGGATGTTAATCATGATATGTTGCTTATGCAGGATGAGACATTTGGTCCGGTTGTGGGCGTTGTGAAATTCGCGGATATTAATGAGGCGATATGGTTAGCAAATGATTCATATTTAGGATTATCAGGTTCAATATGGTCGAGCAATCGATATAAGGCAATAAAGATAGCAAAGCAGATTAATGCCGGCGCTGTTATGATAAATGATCATTTAATGAGTCACGGTCTGGCTGAAACACCCTGGGGTGGTTTTAAAGAAAGCGGTATCGGGCGTTCACATGGTAAACTTGGTTTTGATGAAATGACGGAGCCCCAGGTTATTGTGAATGATATCATGCCTTTTGCAAAGCGGAATTTATGGTGGCATCCATTTAGTGAGAGATTATACAGCGGATTATTGGGAATTATTTATGTCCTCTATGGGAAGGGAATTCGCAAAAAAAGTTCCGGTTTATGGAATCTTTTAAGAATTGTGAATCGTTATTCAGCAAATGAGTCACGTTGTATGTTTTTAGCGTAAGCCCTTTGATATTGATTGCTACTAACATTTCTCAGTTCGTAACTCTATGAAATACAGAGCAATAAATACAATAAAGAGTAATTTAGGGTACAAAGTTTATATAGAGAAGAAAGAATCCTGAAAGGATTCAATACAAATAAATAACCACAGGTGAAACCTGTGGAGAGAGAAACAAAGACTACAACCCTGAAAGGGTTGAACTCATAGATGAGAAAGAATGTTTACATATACACAAATTTGGAAAGAGAGGTTCAACTCTTTCAGAGTTGGTATTAATGGTATGGCTTATTTTCCATAGGTTGCATCTATGGTTATTCATGTTCAACTCTTTCAGAGTTCAAGTGAGAAATGTTAGTTGCTATTAATTGTTACGTTGAGTATCTTTTTGCAGGGAAGTAATAACGGAAAACTTGAAAAAGGAATTTAATCGTCATTTTTTGATACCCGGATTTTGCAGACATTAAATTAAAAATAAAATAACATCGATCAATATTGTTGTAAATCCTGATAAGGAGAGACCTTATGTGTGGTATTTTTGCCTATGCCGGAAATGATAATTGTACTAAGGTCATTATCAATGGTCTTAAGTCATTGGAATATCGCGGCTATGATTCCTGGGGCATTGCCCTTCGAATAAAGGATGCAATTACACTTAGAAAAAATGTTGGAAAAGTTTCTGAGATAAATGAATTAGAATCCGTCGATGCAGATATGGGGATCGGACATACCCGCTGGGCGACCCATGGCAATGTGACTGTTGAAAATTCACATCCTCATTCTGATTCTGAAAAACGAGTTTATGTGGTTCATAATGGAATCATTGAAAATGTCAAAGAACTCAAAGAATACGTGCCTGGCGATGTTTTTTACTCCAAAACCGATACCGAGATTATTCCCAAACTGATTGCACGGTTTATGGAGAGTTCTTCATTTCCCGATGCTGTTAAAAAAGTGGTTGGAATGCTGAAGGGAAATTTTGCCTTTGTCGCCATTGCAAAGAATAGCGAATATCTGATCGCCGCCCGAAACGGAAGTCCTATTGTTGCAGCAAAACATAATCAAAATTTTTATATTTCATCTGACCTGCAGTCACTAACGCCCTATTCGGAAACCGCCCTGTTTATTGATGATGGAGAACTTTTAATCTACGACAGTCAATCACATGCGATTGAATTCTATAATTTTATTAATAATAAGCGGATTCGGAAGGAAGCTCAAACCTACGATGTGAACTTTATGAATTGCGACCGGGGATCGTATAAACATTTTATGCTTAAAGAAATTTTTGAACAGCCGGAAAAATTAAAAGCGACATTTGACGTAAATGTTGTCAAGGGCGAGATCCGCTTTCATTATGCGATAGATCCGTCTCAATTCAAACATGTACAACGTATTGTTATTATCGCTTGCGGCACATCCTGGCATGCCGGGTTGGTAGCGGAATATTGGTTTGAATCCCTTGTAAAAATACCGGTTGAAGTTGAATATGCTTCTGAATTCCGTTATCGAAACCCGGTCATTGACCGGAATACTCTAATTATTGCGATCAGTCAGAGCGGAGAAACGGCGGATACAATTGCCGGGATTAAGGAAGCAAAAAAGAACGGAGCGCAGGTGCTGTCGATCTGTAATGTTCCGGGAAGTACGATAACCCGTATAAGTGACGCAACTGTATATACTCAGGCAGGACCGGAAATCGGAGTTGCCTCGACAAAAGCGTTTACTACTCAGCTGGAAGTTCTTTTCCTTTTAACTCTGATGATTGCGTATTATCGCGATAAAATTAATGACGCGGAACTTAAACATTACCTTGATCATCTTGTTAAGATTCCTGAAAAAATGAATAAAGTCCTAGACAATACCGAACAGATCATTTCAATCATGCAAACTCACTATATCGTATCAAATGCGCTATTTCTCGGCAGGGGCGTCAACTATCCCATTGCTTTGGAAGGCGCCCTTAAGTTAAAGGAAATCAGTTATATTCATGCTGAAGGCTATCCGGCGGCGGAAATGAAGCACGGACCAATTGCTCTTATTGACCGGAATATGCCGACTGTTTTTATATGTATCAAAGATCATTCATACGATAAGGTTCTTTCAAATATTGAGGAAGTGAAAGCCCGTGACGGAATTGTCATTGCAGTTGCGAATGATGAAGACGAGCGGATCGGTGAATTGGCGGATCACGTCGTATTTATACCTGAAACTATTGTTGAATTAAGCCCGTTTCTAACAGTTGTGCCGTTACAATTGCTGGCATACCATATAGCAGACAAACGTGGTTGTGATATTGACAAACCAAGAAATCTGGCTAAATCGGTAACTGTTGAGTAATCATGATAATAATTATTTACGAAGATGAACATGCTATAAATTTATTGCGAAGTGTGCTATAGCAAATAGTCGCTGAAAAACCTCTGTCATTATAAATACACATACAGTAAAAAAATGTTGTTTAAATTCCCGATAATCTTTTTGACAACTATTCTTGCATAATATTCATCTTATTTTTCCATGGGCATTTTTAAGAACAATAATATCAACGCTAATAAACCAAACATATTAACCGGAGGAAATTCCATGAATCTTAAACAAAAATCCCTTTCCCTCTTCCTGAGTCTGATAATAGCCGAATCCACTCTTGTTTATACACAAACGTTGTGTGTGATTAAAAGAAACAGAAATATGAAAAGAAAATTAACCTTATTAGCATTATTTTTATTGACATTTGGAATAAATGCTCAAACTTTTAACAAAGCAAAAATGGATAGTTTATTCAAGAGAATTGAGAGTAACGAAAAAGGAATGGGAAGCATTTCAATTTTTAAAAATGAAGATGAAATCTATCAAAATTCATTTGGATTTGCAGATATTGAAAATAAGATTAGAGCAACAAAAAAAACAAAATATCGAATTGGCTCAGTTTCAAAAACCTTTACAGCAACAATTATAATGCAATTGATCGATGAGAAAAAATTAAGTCTCTATACTAAGCTTGCTGATTTCTATCCTGAAATTCCTAATGCAAAAGAGATAACAATAGAGCAACTTTTGAGGCACAGAAGCGGACTCTATAATTTTACGAATTCAGAAGATTATCAAAACCGGATGGTAAAACCACATTCAAAGTCAGAAGTCCTTGAAATATTCATTGAGAATGGAACTGTTTTTAAACCTGATGAAAAAGCAGAATATTCAAATACAAACTATGTTTTACTTTCCTATATTGCTGAAAAAATAGAACATAAAGAATATTCAGAAATCCTTATTAAAAGAATAATAGATCCATGCAGTTTAAAGAACACATATTATGGTGGGCAAATCAATACAACAGAGAATGAAGCATTATCCTATACTAAACTTGCTGCCTGGGAATTAGCAACAGAGACCGATATGAGTGTCCCGGTTGGTGCCGGCGGTATTGTTTCAAACTCAACCGATTTGAATATCTTTTACAATCATCTATTTAACGGTAAATTAATTTCTGATAATTCATTAAATAAGATGAAAAAGATCGTTGATGACTACGGTATTGGTATGTTTAAATTATTTGATAAAAAGGCTTACGGACATACCGGAGGAATAGACGAATTTCAGTCAACGGCTTCATACTTCCCAAAAGACAGTACATTAATTGCGTACATTTCAAATGGTGTCGTTATGCCTAAGAGAGAGATAACAGTAAGTGCATTGAAAATATACTATAATGAAGAATATACATTACCGGAATTTAAACCAAGTTTGAAACTTAAAATTGAAGATTTAGACCAATACTTAGGTGTATATAGCAGTTCAACCAATCCGTTAAAAATAACAATATCTAAAGATAGCACCGTGCTTATTGCACAAGCAACCGGTCAGCCATCATTCCCATTGGAAGCATACGAACTTCATAAATTTAAATTTGCCCCAGCAATGTTAAAATTTAAATTTATACCTGAAGAAAATAAAATGATATTGAAACAAGGCGGAGGTGAATTTGAGTTGATAAAAGAAGAATAACCACACAAAACAAAAAATAAAGCACATTGAAACATGCTTTATTCAAACCGTTAGCATTAATATTAAAGGAGGAGTAGCAATGAAAAAAACATTACTAATTTTGATTACAACATATACAATTATTGCAAATGTATATTGTCAGGAAAACTTTTTACCTATTGATAGTTTGTATATGAAATCAATAGAGATGTTCTATAATAATGCACAAAAAAGCAAAGATGATATTTGGCAAGGTATGAACCTTTCTCCTGTTTGCCTTTATAGAGTAAATGGTCCTGCCTTTTTATACAATCATCCAAATCCTCCTAAATCTTTTTCAAAAATATCGGAGAAACTATATGTTGGGTCACAGAACGAAGTTCAATTGCTAGGTGGAACACAAGTTGATTTAAACGAGATATTGACCGCAATAGTTGATTATGGGTTAGATCATTATTCAACTACCGATGAAGTTTTCGCTGAACTTTTTCATGAAATGCATCATGTTTATCAAAGGAATGAAATTACGACTATAGCACCCGACAACCCGGCAATCTTATTGAATTATCCAGAGGATTATAAAAATGATGCTATTAAGTTGTTTGAACAAACACTATTACATAAGATGTGTTTTACGAAGAATAAAGATGATTTTCGGAATATCCCTGAGTGCCTAAATTTTCTTGGACACGATTAGAGTTAATATTAACTCTAATCAGAAAGGAAGAGAGAATTATGACAACAGCAAAAGAAGAGATGAAAACCGAAGTTACATCCGTGGTCAAACGTCGTTACATAACCAGAGA
>JAGLWX010000289.1 GCA_023133185.1 Fidelibacterota bacterium | reverse complement strand
ATCGTGCCGGTAATTTTGAACTGTCTGCCTATAATGTTTTAGGACAGAAGGTGTCTATAATTTCTGAGGGATTTGGTCAACCCGGCGCATATTCCCATCAATGGCATGCTGCTGAATTGCCATCCGGTGTGTATTATATTCAATTGAAATCCGGTGTAAATGTTAAAACCCAAAAAGTATTACTCTTAAAGTAGCCTATGCGAAAATACAATTTATTTCTATTAATTGCGCTTCTTCCGATCTTTGTGTTGGGAGAAATGGATCATTTGGTCATCTCGGAGATTGTTTTACAGCCGAGAGAACGGGAATTTGTAACAATCTACAATTCCACCGATGCGGCGCTTGATCTATCCAATTATTATTTAACCGATGCAACCGATCCTGAAAATGGTTTTTATTATTATAATCTTCCGACGGGTTCGAATTATTATAAGGCTGCCGGTACTGATTTTATGGTGAGATTCCCTGACGGTTATTCAATACCGGCGAAATCATCGGTTTTGATTTCCATAACGACGAAATTGGCTTATGAAACCAATTATGGCGAAACGCCCGATCTGTCGATCAAAGAGGATTTTCGTCATGCCGTTGATACGATGTCCACGATTGGAACGGCGCCCTATTATCTGGATGATTATAAGGAAACGCTGGTGCTTTTTTATTGGAATGGGAGTTCATCGACTGTGCAGGATGTTGACTATATTCTCTGGGGATCAACAGACTATGCAATTGATAAAAGCGCAATTGCCGGGTATAATTTGGATACGCCAGTGGATCAGCAGGAATTTATTCCTAAATTTGCCATTTTTCAGATTCACGAGAATGGTCATAAATTGAAAAGAATTAGTGGCGAAGGTGCAGAAAAGCAAAGCGGTGGAAACGGCATAACGGGACACGATGAAACTTCTGAGGATTTCAGCAATACCTGGATTGTTGTAAGCGTCGGAAACACAAAACCGAATATTTCGAGTGTGACAATAAGTCCTGAAAATCCTACTATCGAGGATAAAATAAAAATTAGTGCCGAAGTTACCGATGATAGTCTGGTAGCGGAGGTTAACCTTGTGTATGAATTTGAAGGTGTTAAAGAATCAATCGCTATGCAGAAAAACGACGGTGATATTTATTCCATTACACTTGACCCTTTTACAGAAACCGGAACGCTGCTCTATTATGTGCTTGCAATGGATGCGTCCGGTCTGAAAGATTCGTCGCTGACTTATAATGTCGCTATACAAGAACCCCAGGAAGAAATCACCATAGCGACGATCCGGGAAAACTGGAGTGACTGGGACGGACAAACTGTGACTCTTCAGGGAGTTGTCACTATCGGATCGAACATTCTTCGTACCGACCGAACATCGGCTTACTTTCAGGATGCTTCCGGTAAAGGATTGAATCTATATGACGGCACTATTACAAATCTTGAGAAGGGTGATTCCATTGAAGTTACCGGTGAATTAGCCGAATATAATGGAGTTTATGAATTAAAGAATTTTGCTTCCAGCTATACTGTTCTGGCAAGCAATGTGCCGATTCCTAATGTCGTAACAATTTCCGTTGGCGCGCTTGTTGAAGATCCTGCTGCCTATGAAGGCAGTTATTTTCAGATTAATGGCACGGTTGCTGACCGCGCCAATAATGTTGGCGGAGGTTCCAATATTACTATTGAAGATGTGACCGGCAGAACAACGGTTCGGATCTGGAATTCCACAAACGCCCTGTTTAACAGTCTTGAAGTATTGGTTAACGAGGAATTAGACAGCTTATTACAACCCGGGAATATGGTTTCAGTTAAAGGTGTAGGAAGTCTTTATAAAGACAGCCCCCAGGTTTTATTAGGATATGCCGAAGATGTGGAATACTACATACCCGGTGAGCCGGGAAATGAAATAACGAAACTGTCTGTTGCGCCATATCCTTTTGTACCACAATTAGGGGAAGTCATTAAATACAGTTATGAATATCCATCTAATTGCCGTGTAATCCTGCGGGTTTACGATATGTCGGGGAGATTTATTACTACACTCGAAGACGGCTATTATGCATTATCATGGGATAAGGAAAATGTCTGGGACGGACGTAATGAACTCAATGAACTAGTCGCTCCGGGCAATTATCTGTTCCATTTGCAAACCACTAATCGCACGACCGGTAAAACCCGTGCGGATATTGCCCCCGTTGTAGTAGGAGTAAAATTCTGATGAAAACTATGTCGGAAATTCAAGAAATATTAAGAGTATCTAAAAAATATCTTATAAGAAAATATAAGATAAAAAATTTAGGGATTTTTGGTTCTTATTGTCGTGGAGAAGCGAATGAAAATAGTGATATTGATATTATTGTTGAATTTTATGAACCAATAGGGTTAGGATTTATTGATTTAGCATTTGAATTAGAGAAGATTCTGAATCAAAAAGTTGATCTTGTTTCAAAATCAGGGATAAAACCAAAATATTATAAATGTATTCAAGAGGATTTAATTTATGTCTAAAAGAATTGCAAGACTTTTGATAGAAGATATTATAGAGTCTGTTGATAAAATATTCGACTATATAGATGGAATGACATTTCAGGAGTTTATGCAAGACAACAAAACGATTGATTCAGTAGTGAGAAATTTTGAAATTATTGGTGAAGCAGCAAATCGAATTCCTGATAATATTACTGAAAAATATTCAGATATTGAATGGTGTAAAATAATTGCAATTCGAAATAGAGTAGTACATGAATATTTTGGTGTTGATTACGAGATTATTTGGCATATTATTATAAACAATCTTCAAGATTTGAGAAATCAATTGGAGAATATTTTAAAAAATGAGTAAAATGAAAACAAGAACTTGTAAAATTAAGAAAATATATAGTCAGAGATTGTGTTTTTCACAATGTAAATTTTCTAAAAATTTAATTTTGTGTATGTTTACTTTTGTTATAAGTATTACTCTAAAAGCTCAGGTTTTTACTGAAATAACGGAGATTGCTGCACCAATAAGTGGAACAGGATCATCAAACATGGCAACAGCCGCCGACGCCTGGGCTTTTCTGGTTAATCCAGCCGGGTTGAGTCGGCTTGAAGGAATTGAGGTTGTGAGTGGATTTTATAAACCCTATGGATTGTCTTTTTATTCCAGTCAGACAGGCATACTGGCGGTTCCGGTAGGAAGACTGGGAACTGTCGCTATCGGTTATCAAGGCAGTTCCAGCGACTATTCCGGCAATTTACTAACCAGCGAATCGGCGTACAGCATTTCTCACGGATTTTATCTGCAAAAGGACATAATTTCAACCCTTTCTATCGGTTATACGGTAAATCTTTATCAGCTCGATTATGGTCAATCGGCGGGTCCGTCGGGTGACGGAAGCGATGGGATTGATCTGGGCAGCGGATACGGTTTTGGAATTGATCTGGGAATTCAGGGCAGCCTGCACGAGCGTAGCTGGATTGGGCTTTTTGCGAAAAATGTAAATAGTCCGGAAATGGGCAGCGCTTTATCGAGTTCACGATTGCCGCGCAGTCTGGCGGTCGGTTTTGGGTATGAGCCTTATTACGGATTGAAAACAAATTTCCTGATTTTCCAGGCTATTGGCGGACATAAAACCCAATACAGAGCCGGGATCGAATACCGGGTAATGCCCTGGCTGATTATGCGCACCGGCGTCAATACGGAACCAAATCGCATCGGCTTCGGTTTTGGCGTCAAAAAATGGGGTCTGCTGATGGATTATGCCTTTGTCAGCCATCCGGTACTTCCGGAAACTCATCAATTCAGCCTGGGATATTCATTCAAAAAGAGATGAAGACGATAAATAAATTACACTATTCATTAAAGAGGCGTTATATAACGGTCGGTTTACTGATCGCTTTACTGGCTTTCAGTAATGCTTTCGGCCAATTGGGAAGAAGTCTAAAAATAGATTTGAATACCGCCACTCAAGCCGAAATTGCTGTATTACCATTAACGCAAAAACAGCAAAGTGATATTCTTAATTGGCTGGAATATATGGGTCCTTTCGAAAGCATTTATGATCTTCGAAAGATTGAAAGTATCGATTATGATACTTTCCTGAGATTGAAAGAACTGGTTCAACTTTCTCCCCTGTTTCTGGCGGAATCGCAGAAAAGGGTGGAGGACAATTATTATAAGGTTGAGCGATGGATTTCCGACGACGGCGCCAGTGAAAATTTTGTCAATAACTGGATCGATATGCTGTCTAATCCGGCGAATGTCAATACATTGAGTTTTTTCGAGCTTCTCAATCTTGCCGGTTTATCGCCGATTGATGCTGTAGCTGTCGTAAAACGGCAGCAAGTTGGTAATATTAAAAATCGCCGGGATTTGCGGAGTACGAACAATTTATCCTATTACGGCTTCTCAAACCTCGAGGATTTTATCCGCTATGATAATGACGATATCACACATGCCTTCGGTGGCAGTTTTTCTTCGGTGGTTAAAAATATTACCCTGAGTCAGACTCCCAGCGATGACGCCAGTTCCTATTCGGATTTTATTCGGTTGGATCATCCACTTGATGTTTATTATAAATTGCGATTGCACTGGGGCACAAAATACCAGTTGGAAGGTTCCTATCTGCGCAATATGGGTGAGCAGACAATATATTTTCGTGATACAAAAATTCCACGGTTTAAGGCATTTTTTCAAGCCAATTCCATTGACGCCGGAATTGTGAAATTTAACAAGATTATAGTTGGTGATTATATAGCTTCATTTGGTCAGGGAGTGGCTTTCGAAACGACGGATTTCTTTCTGCCGCGCAAGACCGGTTTTGCCTGGCGGAAGCGGTTGAATGGAATAAGCGGCAACACTTCCCGAACGACTCAATACGGATTAAAAGGCGCTGCGGTGGAGGCCCAGTCCGGAAATGTTATCGGCACAGGTTTTTTCTCCTATAATTCACGTGACGCCATCGTCAATGACGATAGTTCCTTTTCGACACTGATAACCATGTATCCCCGATTGGATCATGGTCTCTATGACAGCCTTTCTATGTCCATTACAAATTCCGTTAAGGAGATGCTTCTGGGCGGAAACCTGAAATATTCTTTCATTCCGGGGACTTATATTGGCTTGACATTATACCAGAGTATGTACGACCGTCCGTTGGATCTTCAGGTCAAAGAGAGTTTGTTGGCGGGTAGATATGTGGGTAAATATTTAACTCAAATCGGTAATTCAGCCGATACGGAGATTGAAGCATCCTATCAGTCTTCGAATACATCCGCGCTATGGTCGGGCGCCAAATCTGTCCGCCGTGTTTACGGATTCGAGTTTATGACTGTCATTGATAACATCACACTTCAGGGGGAATATGCAGAGCTGGATCGTAATCTGAAATTGACCGATCGTCATGATGATCCCAGCGCCATGGTCCTTTCCGGGTATATTCAGTTTGGTAATTTTAACTTTCTGCTGCTATATCGAGACTACGACCTTGGATTTGATAATCCCTATCAGCGCTCATTTAGTAACTACCATCGATTCAAAGGAACTATCTACGAGGATATATTTTATCTGAAAGACCCGATAGTCGGATATCTGTACTCTGCTACGGCTCAACCTCAGGCGGAAAGAGGACTGTATTATTCCACGCGATATCAACTTCACCGAACTCTGGTATTGACTGCTGAACATGATATCTGGACACGTGTTGCGGATAATGCCCAGTACAATCGTCTGGTCTTTAATATGGAATACCGTCCGGTATTTAAGTATCGCTTTAAAATTCGCCAGAAATGGCAGCACCGGGATAAAACCAATACGCTTTCACCGGTGTTTTACCAGGCAAATGAGACCCGTCTGGAAGCCATAGTCAGAATGTCCAGATATAACCAGATTAGAGTTTTATATTCACTGGGATTTACGCAATTTACTCCACGATCACGATTAGTTAAAAATGCTGAAACCGGTGGCACTTCCGCAGTCGGGAATGCCGGGATGCCCAGTAATGCTCTCGGTGTGACAATTACCCATAATGTCAATGAGCGGATCAAGATTATCGGTTCATTATTGACTTATGAAGGATTTTTGTGGAATTTTGAAGACACTGACTTTCGCATTTTTAATACCGACACCCGGGCGCTTCACGGCTGGCTGACGGTTTTTTCGCGCTTATCCCGAAACATTTCCGTCCGGTTAAAATATAGTTTCGATCTGCACGATCCGATGACAAATATTGTTGACAGCAGTATAGATATTGGAGTGGAAGATTCTAATCCGGCTATTGATGAAATTTATTATGAAAAGTTTTTCTCTGATTTTAGACTTCAATTTGATTATAGGTTTTAAATGAAACAGCGACTCCTTATTTCAGGAATTTTTCTTTTATTATTTTCAATGGTACAAGGGCAAAGTTATTTTAGCCCGCTTATTGGTGATCTGCCGGCTACGACGGAAGTTAGACAGGTGAGTTTGGGATTTTCCGGTTGGGGCAGTAGCGGAAGCGCATCCGCTCTATTCTTTAATCCAGCCCAAATCGGATTGACCGGGAGTAAAATGACTGTTTATGGTGGCTTTACCGGAGCTTTTGTTAAAGAAAAACGTTCTTTTCCGGTACAGGATAGTTTTGGCGATTTTCTGGCTGATAACTACTATATTGTTAATAGCAATTCATTTCCTGGTTTTCAAGCCGGTATAAATTATCGTCTTATCCCAAAACTGACTTTTGCGCTGGCTTATCAATATGCTACCGAACGGGATTTCCGGTATGAAGAAGAGGTCAGGGGCTCTGTATTCGGGCAATACAATCGTGATCCTCTCGTCGGATTTCATCGTATAAGCAGCACGGGAACGACATCGAATTTAGCCTTTGGCGCCGCCTGCCGTCTGTTTAAACCGATTTGGCTGGGAGCATCAATGCAGATTGTCCTGCCCGGTGATTTTCAGGATAAATACGAAATCCAGGTGATTCATGAAAGCGTTAACCTGGCATCGGAGCAGACAATATCTTATCAGTCCGAACCGCAAATCGATCCAGGAGTTATCGCCAATCTGGGATTGACGGTTGATCTGACCAAACATCTGACAATTGCCACATCCTATAAATTTTCAAATAAATCGGTCCAAAAAGATGGTTTGATTCACCTGATCAATGATTCAACAGCGATGCTTCCCGTACTGGGCGTTGATTCTATATTCGCCGTCGAAAAAGTGACGTTTAATAATCCTGCCGAATGGCGGATTGGATTATCATTGAAACCGGTAAATATTATTCCCACGGAGCTGTTTCTGGAATTTGTATATCAGGCATGGTCGAATTATTCCACTGAATATGAGTTTAAACCGGATGTTGATTTAAGCGAAATTCCAACAGATTTTTACATAACATCTTTCAAATTAAAAGATATCTGGAAAATCCACGTCGGTGTGGAACATCGCTTTTTCTCCGGCGTTCCGTTCAGAATTGGATTTTATTTCGATCCCAGTCCGATCGATCCCGGAATGGATCGCAATTGGTTTACCGCCGGTACCGGATATCATTGGAATAAACTGACTTTAGAAGTTGCCGGGGCTTTTACAAATAGTGAATATCAGTACCCGGATCTCTTTCCGATAACAGGGGAGGAGCGGATTGAAAACGACACCGTGCGTAACGGATATTTAGTTGGTATGCTAACCTTGAAATACAGTTTTTAATACATGAAATACCGATTTCCAATAATTGTCCTGTTTTTGGTGATAATTGCTCTCCAATCTTTTTTAATTGGAGCGAACCCCGCCGAATTTCCGGACGATGAGTTTTTAAAAGTTGTAACTATTTTTACTAATGATATCCATGGTGGAATTGCTCGAACTGAAGCAGGATTTATCAATCCTGATTTTCCACCTATATTGGGGAATGGTGCAGCGGCGGTATATTACATTAATGGTGTAAGAGAAGAAGCAAAGGAAAATGGTTGGGGGGTTCTGCTTTTTGATGCCGGTGATATATTTCAAGGTACACCGGTTGGGACATTGAGCAAAGGAGAAGCAATTATTGATTTTATGAATATTGCTGGTTATGACGCTGTGTGTATTGGAAACCACGATTTTGATCTCGGGTGGCAAAATCTAAAAAAATTGTCAGAGCAAGCGAATTTTCCCTTGCTTGGAGCGAATATATATTATTACTCAACAGGGAAAATCGTAGAATTTGCAACACCATATATTATTAAGGAAATTCAAGGGATAAAGATTGGGATAATTGGTGTTTGTACAACCGTAACGCCGTCTTTGAGTTTTCCGGAGCATATAAAAGATATTGATTTTAAGGCGGAGGTACCAACAATAAGGTACTGGCTTCCTAAAATGCGTGCAGAAGGTGCCCAAATTATCATTATGGTAAACCATACCTGGTTGCCGTATGATCCTGAAAAGGGTTATCTTGAGATGCTCGGAAAAATTAAAAACGGTGATGATTTTACAGGTAGAGGAGTAAATTCACAGGAAATAGCTCATGCGATTCCGGGAATCGATATTATTTTTTCCGGGCATATTCATAAGGGTTTTAATGACCCTTGGGAAGAGCCTGATAATCACACCCTGATTTTTCAAAATTATGCGAATGGAACCAATTTAGGACACGTGAATTTTTTCATACATAGGAAAACAGGAACACTTGCAGGATATAATTATGTATGCGATGGAAGTGCAATTTTTACACTTTTCGAAGATGATTTTTTTTCTGATACAACGACTGCAAGAGTTATTGAAAATTGGGTAAAGAAAGCTGAGGTGGGATTTGACGAAATTATAGGCATTGCAAAAGGGAATTTCATGCGTTCAAATGAAGGGGAATCAGCAATAGGTAACCTTGTAACTGACGCAACAAGGATAAGAGTAAATGCTGATATAGCCTTTACTAACTACGGAGGTATTCGCGCTGATCTAAGTGCAGGACATATAATGCCCCGGAATCTTTTTACGGTTATGCCTTTTGGGAATAGAATAGTTGTATTTAATGTAACAGGAAAATTTATCAAGAGTTTAATTGAGGATAAGGTGAAAGGAAATAGTAGAGGAATGTTAGTTTCAGGGTGTAAGATAGTCATCGATCGCAGCAGACCAGATGGAAATAGAGTAAAAGAATTTTTTGTTAATGGAGAATCAATAGATGAAGAAAAAATTTACCGTTTAGCAGTTTCAGACTATTTAGCGGAAGGTAATTCCGGTTATGGAAGACTTACAGAAGTACCAATTAAAAAAATTAATTATACAGGAATACTTATTCGACAGGCTTTAATTGATTATGTCAAGCGAAATTCGCCAATCATTCCACATGTTGATGGACGCTGGCAAGAAAAAGACTAACTGGTTCAATTTATTCTAATGAAATTTCGATTGCTAAAGATTTATTTTACGTTTCTTCTTGTTGTTCCGGCTATTTTAGTGGCTCAGGACAGGATAAAATATTTTCAAACATACAATGATTTTATCAAGGGATTGGATGTAAATCCTGCTAAAGTAATCGGAACATCATTCTATCGTGGGAAATATGTATCTAATCGCGTCTCTGTCCTTGATCACATTGATGCCGGCGGAAATTTAACGACAAAGACAATGTTCTATTATAATCAATCCGGAAATCTGATTGTGAAGGATATCTACAATCCTGACTCGACCTTGATTTCCAGGACATCCTATCTTCCGGATGATATTCAGTCTCAAATGGTAGAAAAAATTCAGGGGATAGAATGGTTTCCGACCCAGAAGGATTATTTCACCGTTACCCACTTTGATTCTTTAAGAAAACCGGTTTTATATAATGTGAAAGCATCCAGCGGAGAAGATATTGGACGCCTTGAATTGAGATATAATGACAAAGGCGACCTGAATATGGAGATTTGGATCAGGAGCCGGGATAATAAAGTAATTGAATTAACGGAATTTACTTTTGATTATATCAATTCGGTACAGCACATTGTCCAATATGACAGTACCGGTAATGAAGTCAGTAAGGTTTCTATAAGAATTCCCGTCACTGAAGCAGATTCAACTTTCGGGCAATAGTGTCTGCTTGATTTATTAACGGCGTACCGGGATCAGCATTTTTCCAGAGCTTATGAAAATGCGAAATATACGCTTTGGCTTCAGACTCTTTGCCGATTTTTGTATAAAATTCAGTAGCATATATTAATGCCTTCGGGCAATTCGGGTTAACCTTAATAATTTTTCGCAAACCGTTGAGGGCAGTTGTATAGTTGCCTGCTTTCCCTTCGGAAATATATTGTTTCAATCGCAGATCGGCAGCCCACAATGTATCACTAAATGTATCTGCCGCCAGTTTAAATTGCTCGGCGGCTTCATCAAAAAGACCGGTCTTGAAGTTTAATTCCCCTTCAATTGACGCCTTTGTGACCAATTTATTACGATCAGTTTTATTTTTGCTCTCCAGTTTGGATTTATACCTGGCAAGAATATTAAGAACGCTGTCAAATTCCATTTTTTCAATGTTAATAATTGCGTCTGAATATGGATAGTCGTCTCCCGGATTAACGCTTTTAACATAATTAATCACGGATTCCATCCGGTCGATTTGGTTCAATTCCTTGTATAGATTGAAACGCGCTAATGCGATCCTGGTTAATGAATAATTTGAAGAATAAAAATTGTCGGCGGCTGATAAAAATTTCAAGGCTTTTTGGTATTGCCCGAGTTTTTTATAAGCTTCCACAATCCTGATATAGATCATCAAACCGATATATTCGTTTTTTGTTAATTCATCCTGCCGGTTTTCGATGATATATTCCAGCATGTGAATTGCTTCATAATACCGACCGATTGCTATATATATTTCCGCCAGGCTGTCATATGGATTCAACTGACTCGCGGCATAGCGCTTATATTTTTCGAGATAATTTATAGATTCCTTAAATAGACCATCCCTCGCATATAGATATCCTAAGTCATTGTATGCAACAATGTAATTGGGATTATGTCTTAAAATATCCTGATATATTTTACGAGCGCCTTCAAAGTCAAGATTTTTCCATTTGTTCTGGGCATTAATAACGTGTACTTCAAAATTGCCTGAGTAGAACCTTAAAAGCGAATCAAAGCTTGCCGTTTCAAGTTTTTTATCGTCGTGATAGATTGCCCAATAATATTTTATAATCAGTCCTTCGACTTCTGATATTTTGGGCGTAAGCCGTAATGCTTTTGTGAAGTAATATTTACCGCTATCCTCCATGCCGAAATGATAATAAGTCAAGGCAGACCGGAAAGCTGCCATTGCGAAATTAGAGTCTATATTCATAGCGTTAAGGTAATTATTCAGGGCATTTCTATAGTATAATTGCAGTCGGAGCTCTTCGCCTTTTTTATAATAATTAAGAGCGTCAACTGAATCGGACGTGACATATTCTCGTTTTCCGCATTGACACAGCGCAGACAGCAAGAATACAAAGATTATTAAGATATGTAAATTTTTCATGTAACTTCTATTCAACTTCATTGCTTCGCTTGTAAATATACTAAATTTCAAGTAACTAAGAAAATCATCTTTATTCACAAAACACTTCTTATGATTGTCTTTTCGTAAAAATGTTGTCATTTAAATGAGGTAAAACTATTTCCCTTGGTGTAAAATTCATCTAAATTATATTGTTCACAGAGGAATTTTCAATGAAATCAATCAAACAGATAATTATTGCACATTATTCATTGCCACCGGTTGTGGGAGGAGTTGAAAATATCATTGGTCCCCAGGCGGAGATGTTTGCAAAACAGGGCTACCTGGTCACGTTGCTGTCCGGTGAGGGAAATATTGAAGGGAAAAATATAAAAACAAGTAATATTACTGATTTGAATCCCAATAGTCCTCATATTCGAACAATTCAACGTATCTTGCATTTAGGTTCGTTGCCTGAGAATTATGAAATCCGCCTCCAGAATCTTCAAAAAAAGATTGAAACCCAGGTAGGTGATATAAATACAATTATAATCCATAACATAATGACAATGCCGTTTAATCTGACTGCAACAGAGGCATTCTGGAACTATATTGAAAAAAATCCCGATAAAAAATTTTACCTATGGACTCATGATCTGGCATGGCTAACGGAAGATCATAAAAATAATTTATATAATCGTCGTCCATGGATACTACTGAAATCGATGATGCCAAACGTTCAATATATTACCATTTCTGAGTTCAGGAGACGTCAGATGGCGGAATTGCTGAATATTCCCCGCAAGAAAATTACGGTTATCCCAAATGTGTTAAAATATCAGGATTTTCTAAACTTTCACCATGAAACAACTCAGGTTATTTCGCATTTGTCTCTTTTTCATCGATATCCCTTTGTATTGATTCCAGCCCGGCAATTACCCCGGAAAAATATCGAGCGAAGTATTCGGATTATTTCCAATCTCAGGCAAAACTTTCCTGAAATACTTGGAATAGTAACCGGTAAAACGGAGCTGGAGAACGGGAAGTTAACGCCGTATTCTCAATATCTGGTAGATTTAGTGCGCGAATATGATCTTGAAAAAAACGTCATATTTTTAAGTGATGTTTTTGCCGAGCTTGGTATCTCTGAGGCAAAAAACAGGGAAGTTGTACATGATCTCTATTTTGTAGCGCATCTGGTTTTATATCTCAGTCTCGATGAGGGTTTTGGACTACCTATATTGGAAGCAGGTGCGGCGCGAACACCAATAGCTGTTACACAAATTCCTGTATTCAGGGAAGTTGCTAATGACGGCGTTCTTTATTTACCAACCGATGAAAGCCCGGAGTATAATGCCAACCGGTTGATGAAATTCCTGAAAGAGAATCTCTCTAAAAGCGATTTATTATTTAAACGGGTTTTTAGTCGCTATAACTGGCAAACCTATTGGCAGGATTATCTGAAACCAATTTTTGAAGAATAGTGTCGAGGGAATAGTCTGTCAAGGTGTCAAATAATGTCCGTATCCCGCCTTTGTTTTTTCCGTTGATAAAATATTTCTATCATAACTCTTGATATATCAGGCTAATTTCACTGATTCCAAAGTTTAACATATATAATTGTTTACAATGGAAAAGCCGCCCATTCAACTGAATGGACGGCTTATTTATTTAAAAAAGAGTAAAACTCTAATATTCGATTTCTTTATACTTTGCTTTTGATTTTAACTTTTTAATGTGGTTTTCGTAAGCTTCATTGCGTTTCTTGTTTTTCAATTTTGTTTCTATCCCCTTTTTTACTTCTTCAAAAGAACGCTCGTCTCTTTTTCGGTCGATAACTTTAATTATATGATATCCATAATTAGTTTCGACGATATCGCTTATTTCACCAACTGGTATATTAAATGAAGCATCCTCAAAGGGTTTAACCATTTGACCGCGGGTAATGTTTTCGTACAGTCCGCCTTTTTTACTGGATCCGGGATCTTCGGAATACTCATTTGCAAGTGCGGCAAAGTCTTCGCCTTCTTTTGCGCGTACTAAAAGCGATTCCAT
>JAGLWX010000288.1 GCA_023133185.1 Fidelibacterota bacterium | reverse complement strand
GATACCCGACTCAATAAGTCTTAACCTGCTAAATCCGGCTTTATGGAATGGTTTTGTTACCACTTCCCTGCAGGGACAGGTCGGAACATCGACAGTTGGCGCTGATCCGGGATCTCCAGATCTTGTAATGACCCAGTTTTTCGGGTTTTCATTTAAATTTCCGATTGGTAAAAAGATTGGCATCGCCATGGGAATTATGCCCGTTACAAGGATGACGGCTGAGAAAAGTTACTCTGATTCAACGAGTTTCGGATCTTCGATGGTGCAATATACATCTGATGTGGAAGTGAAGGGCGGAATATCTCAATTCTTTTTTGGAGGAGGATATCGGGTCAACCCTAACTTTTGTTTAGGGTTAAAAACCCAGATATATTTTGGAAATTATCTCACAAAAATGGCAACTGATCTCGATATAGACGGCGGCGTGAACAGCTATTTTCGGAAATATACAATTATACAGGGTGCTCAGCTTGGACTGGGAGCCTATTGGGTCAGTAAAGATAGAAAAATGGAAGTTGGTACAACGATAGATCACCGATTAAAATTTGATTCTTATAGGAACTATGATTTCTATTTTGGTCCCGATAGTACAACAAAAAAGAAAAATATACCTTATCCTTCGACATTCCAGTTAGGTGTTCGAAGAAAAATGACCGGGTCGCTTGCTTTATCTGTAGATATTTCCTATTCTTTAGTTCCGAAATCCTTGTATAATGATTTTTATGTTATAGAAACATCTGATGCTCAAAACCCCTTTTATGCAGGTATTGGATTTGAAAAAGCAACAGCTTCAAGACCGGGTGCGTCGATCTGGAACCAGATGGCGCTCCGAGCTGGAGCGTTCTATAAATCCGAATCAATCCATCAGTTCGGTGGGTTGCAAGAAACCGGTATAAGTTTTGGAGTAAGTTTGCCTTTTAATCGCCATTTAAATCGAATTGATCTCGCAATCGTTGCATCAATACGCGATGGTTTTTTAAATGAAACTGTCGGTAAGGAGCAGGTGTTGTCTTTTTATGCCGGCATTACAACAGGGGAGTTGTGGTTCAGGAAATTTAAACGGTTTTAACAATAACGGAAGAGGTGTGTTATGAAAAACCAACGCCTAATAAATCTGCTAATTGTCACATTTACTATAGTGTTATCATTTATGTTGATAAGCTGTGTGCCTCCGGCAGATTTGACAGAAGATGCTCAGGTATCCGGTGCAGCAGAAATTGAAATTGACAGGGACAAGTGCGATCTCTATCTGAATTTTGCTTATAGTTATTACCAGAACCAGAACTGGAATAGTACCATAAAGAACTATAAGAAAATGATGGAATATGGATGTGGAGAAGAGTATGCGCAGGATATATACTCATATTACGGTCGCGCCTACCAACAGCTGGCAAAAAATGATCCCGTGTATTATGACAGTGCATTATATGTCTATTTAGAAGGCGAGAAATATTTGCCTAACGATATGTATATCCATAAAAATATTGCCTATGTATATCATGTTCAGGGAAAAATTGATCTGGAAATCCGTGAATATGAAAAAATGATTGAGATCCAGCCTGAAGATCTGGAATTATACCGTACGTTTGTAAAACGATGCTTTTCACAGGAACGCTTTGAAGATATGCTCTGGGGCATTGAAAAAATTCTTGAAATCAGTCCGAACGATGAGCAAGCGATTAACGATCGTTTAATGGTTTATGAAAAATTAGGGAAAGATATCACAACAGTGCGTAAAGAACAGTGGGAACGAAACCCTGATAATGTTCGCTTTGGGATGGAATACGTTGAATCATTAACCGAACAGCTAGAGTATGACAAAGCGATCGAAGTTTATAAAAAAATCACTATGCTGGATTTAAGGAATAAAGACGTCTGGGACAAATTAGCCGATTTATATAAAACATTGGGACGATATAAAGAAGCGGCAACCACTTACGAGCATATTAATAAAAATATTGATCCAAAAAACCTTGAGGTAATTGATAATATTACAAAAATGTATCAAAACCTGGCGGAATTTCCAACCGCTTTTAAATGGGCAAAAAAAGCTATAGCCCTTGAAAATTCAAGCCTGGCATATAAAATTCGCGCCGATGTGTTTTATTTGGGAGCTGAATACTATAGTAGTTCACGCCCAACGAAAAATTTTGAAGATAAACTCGTTTATAAACTTGCTTATGATGATTATCGGGAAGCAAAGAAAATGGGCGACTATAGCGTTCAATCAAGGATTGATTTTCTGAAAGAATATCTCATTCCCACCCGCGAGGACTGGTTTATGAATAAGTATGATGCAAGCGGCGTTGAACGCACAGTTTACTGTCCCCGGATGGATTGCTATAAATGGATTGACATTAACGTAAATAAAAATTAATGAAAATTGCTTTTGGATCCGATCACGGCGGGATAGAACTAAAAACC
>JAGLWX010000287.1 GCA_023133185.1 Fidelibacterota bacterium | reverse complement strand
CGGCAGGCTTGAGTTAAGTCGGATCACTATCGCCCTTAGCTCAAGTCGTCTCAAACACTCACACTAATTCGAAAAATCCATCTGATGCCGCCTTGAGTCAAGGACTGATGAACCTTTTCAAGATTAAAATTCTAACCTCAGACATTACTTTTACAATTTTCATTACAATGTCGGATTAATCCGGAAAATCACGCCTCTTTGTGGGCGAGTTTTTCTTTATAGTCTTTTATAGCGGCTTCCAGAGCCTCTTCCGCAAGGTTTGAACAGTGCATTTTTATGGGCGGCAAGCCATCCAAAGCCTCGGCAACGACTTTATTGGTAATCTGCCGGACTTCATCGATTGTTTTACCTATAACGAGCTCAGTCGCCATTGAACTGGTGGCGATAGCGGCGCCACATCCGAAAGTTTTGAATTTGGCGTCAACAATTACGTTATCTTTAACTTTAATATACATCTCCATGACATCACCGCACATTGGATTTCCCACATGTCCGACTCCATCGGGATTTTCGATTTCACCCACATTACGTGGATTACGGAAGTGATTCATTACTTTTTCGCTGTACTGTTCCATTAATTCAGGTCCTTATTTTTTATAAAGTGGCGACATGGCGCGCAATTTTTTAACTATTCCCGGCAGCACTTCGATAACATAATCCAGATCGTCTTTCGTTGTATGTTTTCCCATTGAGAACCGCGCAGAGCCGTGTGCAAATTCATGAGACAGCCCAATCGATAGCAGGACATGACTGGGTTCCAGGCTGGACGAACTGCAGGCAGAACCGGTTGAGGCGGCGATTCCTTCCATGTCCAGATTCAGCAGGATTGATTCGCCTTCGATACCCTCAAAGGAAATATTGACGTTATTGGGTAATCGGAGGGAGGGGTGTCCATTCAGACAGGCGTCATCGATATTATCTAAAATTGCGCGAATGAATTCATCCCGTAATTTGGTTTGCCGGGTTGCTTCATTTTCCATGACTTTTCCGGCGATCTCAACCGCTTTTCCCAACCCAATAATGCCGGGCACGTTTTCAGTCGAAGCCCGTCGGCGTCGCTCCTGATCGCCACCGTGGATCAGGGGCGTGATTTTAACTCCTTTTCGTATATATAATGCGCCGATACCTTTTGGTCCGTAAAATTTATGACCGGAAATACTGAGCATATCAACATTCAGGTCATCAACATTGACGGGTATATGACCGAAGGTCTGGACGGCGTCGGTATGGAATGTGATGCCGTGTTTTCGGGCGATTTCGCCAATCCGGCTGATCGGTTGAATCGTGCCGATTTCATTATTGGCGTGCATGATCGTAATTAAAATTGTCTGCGGAGTGATTGCTTTTTCCAATTCGTCCAATTTAATGATACCATCGTTATCAACCGGTAAATAGGTGACGTTAAATCCATTTTTTTCCAGAAATTTACATGTATATAAGACTGCATGATGTTCAATTGAAGATGTGATGATATGATTGCCTTTTTGTTGTTTGGTAAGGGCGATGCCTTTAACGGCAAAATTGTCGCTTTCGCTGCCGCTGCTGGTAAAGACGATTTCTTTTG
>JAGLWX010000286.1 GCA_023133185.1 Fidelibacterota bacterium | reverse complement strand
GAGACACGGCTCATTGAATAAATGCTTGAGGGGTTTCCGTAGTGTTCGTGAAAATAAGGCAGCATGGCTTCCAATACTTCCGGATCTGTCGCCGTTGTAGCGGCATGATCGAGGTAAATCGTTTTCATTGAAGTTCCTCATGATGAGTTTTATTGTAATATTTATCGACCAAATCCTGAAGGGTAAAACCGGCTAAGGTTGTTGAAATTGTTTCCTCCAGTTTCGTCCAGATATCTCTGGTGATACAAAATCTCGACCGGCTGCACACCTCTGGGGTTTCAACGCATTCGGATGGGTAGAGATGCCCTTCGAGAACACGGATAATATCTTTCAGAGTGATATCCGTTGGCGCTTTGGCTAATGAGTATCCACCTCGCGCTCCCCTTGTGGCGTAGATTAAGCGGGCAGTTTTTAAAGGTGGCACAAGATGCTCAAGATAACGCACGGAAAGATTTTCTTTTTCAGCAATGTCTTTCAGCAACATGGGACCGTTGCCATAGTTCAGCGCCAGCTGAAACATCAGCCGCGCTCCATATTTTCCTTTTGTTGAAATTCGTAGCATCTTTTGCGATTTTTATAAATTTTTTGTCAAATCTCAGTATCCCTACTAAACTGGTAGGAATTTAAAATAAATAAATATCTCTGTCAAGACAATTGCTAATATTTATAAAAAAATAGTTGGAAAATTTGAAAATTGAGAAGAAGTAGATTATCTAAAATAATTGGGTGAGAACTTTTAGCAGAGAGTATGCGAATTGAAAATTACGTTTAAATCTTGCAATCCCATACATTAAATAGCAAGACATAAAAAACAAGAATACCCAGAAGGATATATAGTCCTGTCTTAACACCCTGTGTTATTCTGAACGATTTTTTCTTTCTTCTATGATGACTTGCCATGTATAATCCCTGTTTTTATTAACCATACTCTACAGGTAATCTAACTATTCTTTTGAAATTGTTAAATAAAATTTTTCTCTTTTTGATAAATGGTTGGAAACGAAGATCCAGACATATATCCAAAATACGGCAAATAACACTCCAATCAGTATTCCGAAACATACATCAAATGGATAATGAACTCCGACGTAAACGCGACTGTAAGAAATTAGTAAGGCTATCGACGCGAATGCATATTTATATCTTCTGAAGAAGTACAGTAATATCATCATTGCGCCGGTGACGTTTGCGGCGTGATTGGATGGGAATCCATATTTTCCGCCTTTTTTTACTAATAAGCGAGTGTCTTCCAATGATCTCGATGGGCGTATTCGTTTAAAAGTTGGTTTTAATACTCTGGCACATATCGGATCGGTGGCAGATACTGTCAGGAAAATGAGCAATGCCGCAATTCTTGCTTTTTTATTGCCGATTATCAGCATGCCGGCCCAGATTAAAAGGATTGGGATTGCCCAATTCCACTGGTTTGTAATAAACGGCATCACCCAGTCAAAAAATGGATTTGCCATCTCGTGGTTGACAAAATAGAAGAGAAGCCTGTCGATATGTATAAGATTAGCAATCATCGTTTTACTTTACCAAAGATAGAGTATTATGAGAAGAATCTCAAATGTTAATTTTTTAAAATGTTTTTCTGTAACGTGAATATTGGAAAGCTATTCAAATAGCTTTAAATTTGAATACGAATTGTGATGATTAAGGAAATATTTATGAATTTAATAACAGTCTTAAAATCCAAACTCCACCGGGCAACGGTTACCGAAACAGAACTGGATTACGAAGGCAGCATAGCCATTGACAGGGACCTTATTGAGGCTGTCGGTCTGAATGTTTATGAAAAAGTTCAGGTTTTAAACCTGAACAACGGAGCGCGTTTTGAAACTTACGTAATAGAAGGTGAACGGGGTAAACGGGATATCTGTATTAAGGGCGCAGCGGCGCGGTTGGCTCATAAAGGCGACATCGTTATCATTATTGCCTATACTCATATACCTGAATCAGAGGTGGCATCCTGGAAACCCACTATTATCACACTTGATCCGGATAATAATCCCATCTAACGCAACTCTTTATCTTACAAAATTTGTTTGTCCTCCCATTTTAGTGATTAATTTAAAAATATTACTAAATTAAAGGCTAAGTATAAGCTCATGGATTTATGTAAAAAATAATTGTTGTAATCGGAATAATGAATGGAAATATTTTCTTCTCTTTGAGGGAGCAGAGGTGAGCAGCAGGGCGTAAAAACAGCCGGCACTGTATCAATCGGATGAAATACTATATTAAAACAACATTTTTAACGTTACTCAGCCTGATCCTGTTGCTGTTTGTCCTTTTTGTAGACACAACTTTCTATCACGTTCCTTCGTTTATTAAAATATATCGGTTCGAACGGGAACTTACCATAATCATTGCTTTTCTGGTCTTATTCCCTGTAATAAAATCGATCTTCACAAGGTTAAAATTAAGTCTTAAACAAACCTTACTGTTTATCTGGGGATCTATCGTTTCACTTTTTCTTATTATTCTAGTACCACAGCTATTCTTGAAAAATTACTTAGTTTTGTGGGATAACAATCCATTTCTTGCAGAACACCCGCTTATCTGGAATGCCATATCGTGTTTTTGTACACTTATTACGATATCCATACTAATTCTAATCCTATTATCGATTAAGGAATTATTGAATTATAGACCCGGTAAGTTTTCGAATTTTGAGATGAGATGTCTGATCTGGTTATTTCTAATATTTGCATTAATGTTAAACTTTATTGAAGATCGCTACTCTTTTGAACAGATCACGATCTTGCAAAGCGGTTTTTCATCGATCATTTGGATCTTCGGTGCGTTAATGGTCATTGTAACGCTATTGATCAGCTTTCATAAACCCTGGATTGACATCTTAAATAAAAAAGAAAAATACCTGGGATTTATTCTATGCATTGTTGTATTGCCAATTGGAATTTATCTGATTATGTCCCACTGGTTGCTTCCGGTTTATGCATTTAGCACAACAGTTAAAGGGTTTGCTTTATCGTCTTTTGCTTTCATAAATGTTTATGTGATCGTGTCGTTTTTGGGACTATTGTTTCGGTTGCCGACCGCGTCGCTTTATGATCGGGTCACTCAGGAAATATTGGCGATATCCAGGATCAGTCAGATGATAAGTTTGAAGGAAAATACCAGCCAGGTATTTGATTCTGTCGTTGAATATGCCTGCTTGTTGACGGAATCAGACGCATGCTGGCTAACGCTTCAGGATGAAGAATTGGAAAATTTGCTAATAGTGTCGTCAGTTCATTTATCAGATATTGACCGCTCGACACTTGAACGACCAGAAGCTTGTTGCCTGGGGAATTGGGTCATTGATACAAAGGAGCCGGCGCTGGTACATAATATTTCAACCGATGAAAGAACCGTTCACTTGAAAATGTTGGATATGAAATGGAAATCCATTTTAGCCGTGCCACTTTTCCGTGACGACTTTGTCATTGGCGTTCTGTATTCTGCTAAAAAAACAAGTTATGCTTATGATGAAAAAGATCTGAA
>JAGLWX010000285.1 GCA_023133185.1 Fidelibacterota bacterium | reverse complement strand
TCTTCGGCTCGGATTAATTCCGGCTGTGCTCCTGTCGATACTGTCAGCATTTTCGCTTCCGCCAATTCAACTCGTATCTCGAAGAGTTCCAGCCGATTCTCAGCGCTTTCAAATTCTTCGTCCGAAATAAGGCTCTGTTCGCGTAATGAGCGTAAACGGCTGACAATACGCCGTTGTTCATCTGCCTTTCCCCGTTCATAATCAATCTTTTTACGAGCTTCCTTAATGACAGATTCTTTTTCCCCGGCATGGTATAAATCGAGAGTCGCTTTTGCGATCTGCAGCTCGCCAAATAGTTTCTCCATTTGTCGCTCTAATTCGTTGGAACGAATAAATGCGATTGTATCATTCTCTACCACGCTCTGTTGACTATTGCAACCCGACAATTGCTGATAGTTAATAATATCATTCCTTTCAAACTGAAATATCCGCTGATTGAGGACTGCCCCGGTCAAATGATCATGTAAAGTTGATACGATCTGGTTGTCCTGAGTTTTTGTAACCAGCCACTCAAAACGAATCGAAATTTTTCCACGTGTTTTTAATTTATACGGAATTTTTAAGGGTAAAATAAAACATATGACGATCGTAAAAACCACTACAAGAATTAAAAATAACCAAACCGTTTTTCTCATAATAAAACCTGTTTTCCCATCTTAAAAAAACACCCCCCAAAGACTAAGAATTGTAAGAATTAGTACTATGGAAAATGCTATGTTCAATTTATCCCAAACCGGATTTCTACGTCCACTATCTCCTGCAATGGCATCCTTCAGATCCTTCATTTTTGTTAAAGTAAATCCTTTCAGTTTGTGATTCCCCGGTTTTTCCGACAGCATGCTAACCGAGACTACAATTGCCGATGAAATACCAAAAAGAAAGATTGCAAAATGAAGATAATTCATATCTGCATACCACTGCATCATTCCAAAATTCATTATCTCTTTTTTACTGAGTATTTCCAGAATCAGGCGCAATGCTCCTAATATCCCGCCACTGATGAGAGACACAATCGCGGCTTTACCATTAACCCGTTTTATAAATATTCCACAAATAAACACCGCCGCAATTGGCGGACTGATATACGCCTGGACACTTTGCAGATAAATAAACAGATGACTGCTGATACTGCGGATAAGCGGCACCCATAAAATCCCGAAAATAACCAGTGCTGTTGTCGCCAGGCGACCGATCAAAACCAGCTCCCTGCCGTTGGCATTAGGCCTAAATTGCTTATAAAAATCCATAGTAATGAGAGTAGAGCTGCTGTTAAAAGTACTTGCCAGTGAAGACATTAATGCTGCTAATAAGCTGGCGATTACTATCCCACGTACACCCACAGGCAATAAATGACTAATTACCAATGTGGGATAAGCTTCATCACCACTGATACCGGGAAATAATACCAGAGCGATCATTCCCGGCAAAATCAAAATGAACACCGGTAATATTTTTAAAAAACCGGCGAAGATGGCGCCGCTGCGGGCGTGTTGAATATTTTTTGCACTGAGCACACGCTGGACAATCACCTGATCGGTGCACCAGTACCATACAGCCAAAATTGGCGCTCCGAAAACAATACCCGTCCAGGGAAATTCAGGATGACTCGCCGGTTTGAACATACTAAAAAAATCCTGCGGCAGCGCTGCTTTCAAGCTCTGAAAACCGCCCACTTCATTCAAACCAAGAATTGTTAATAATGCTGCACCGCCAATCAAAACAACCGTCTGGATCAGTCCGGTGTATATTACGGCGCTCAATCCTCCGGCAATCGTATAAATGCCTGTAATTATCACCATCACGATCGCTGATGTAATCATATTCCAGCCAAGGATCTGATTGAGCAGTATTCCACCGGCAAATAGTGTTACGGATATTTTTGTTAAGATGTAAGCAACAATCGAAACTGTGGTCAGATACATGCGGCTGGATTTGTTAAACCGTCTTTCAAAATATTCCGGCACTGTGAATACCCCGGACTTGAGATAAAAAGGTGCAAACACCCATCCAAGCACCAATACAAAAAAAACAGCCATCCACTCAAAATGTCCTACAGCCAGACCGCCGTTGGCACCGGAGCCTGCCAAACCGATGAAATGTTCGCTGGATATATTGGTGACAAATAATGAGGAGCCGATTGCAATCCATCCGACATTCCGTCCGGCTAAAAAATATTCTGTTGGCGTTTTCTCCCGATGGGAAAAATATAATCCCACAAGCATAACGCCTCCAAAATACAAAAAAAGCAGGAAAATATCAATATTCTCTAAATATCGAAACATATTCCTCTATTTATACTTGAAAACACCATCAGAATATTTATATAGACAAAAAGTAAGCCAAGCAAAAATTAATTCTACACGGATTGCTTTGTTGGGGAAAGTATTAAGCTGGTATTTGATATCAACAGATTTCGTTATTAAAATAATAACTCCGGCTTATCATTTTATAAACTTTTTTAGATAGAGTACTACACAACAATTGAAAACTATTTTAGCCCCAGTTCTTTGGAGATACGGAAATAATTCGGTGGCGCCAGATCCAGTTTCTGGGAAGCTTCCGCATCGGTTTTACAGTGACTTCTTACAAATTTGAAATAGTCTTTACGAAACTGCCGTTCAATTTCTTTTAATGGCAGTATATGTTCCATATCGAAATTATAAGGCTGTTTATGGTCCTCAATCGTCATCTTCATTCCAATCGCGCTGATAACCGAATCTTTGGATATTTTTTCCTTACTGAGAAACAAAATGCGTTGAGCTACATTCTGTAACTGCCGGATATTTCCAGGCCATGAGTAATTCGTTAAAATTTCCATTGCTCCGGATTCAAACCCAGGTGCGGATCTTCCCATCTCAGCGCTGTAGCGGTTTAAGTAGTACTCAACTAATCTGGGAATATCTTCTCTTCGCTCTTCAAGAGATGGAACGTAAATCTGTAGAACATTCAATCTGTAGTATAGATCTTCACGGAATTTTTTGTCAGTTACCATTCTTTCAAGGTCTTTATTGGTCGCGGAAATAACCCGGACATCGACTTTATAACTTTTCTTTCGCCCGATCTTGTCAATTTGACCATCCTGCAATACTCTCAATAACTTCGATTGAGCAGATAAAGGAAAATCCGAAATTTCGTCGAGAAATATTGTGCCCTCATTGGCTCTTTCAAATAATCCCGGTCTGCTTTCCTGGGCGCCTGTAAAGGATCCTTTTTCAAATCCGAACAATTCACTTTCGATTAACTCCCTTGGAATACTCCCGCAATTGATTGGGATAAAGTTCTCCAAACTCCGATTACTGAGATAATGGATATTTGTGGCAACCAATTCTTTTCCTGTGCCGGACTTTCCATAAATCAATATATTGGCGTTTGTCTCAGCGAACTGCTGAAGCTGTTCTTTTAACGTCTGTATTGCAGGTGATTCTCCGATAATTATCTTATTAGCAAGAATGTCCTGAACATTTTTGGTTAATTTCTTTTTAGAATTCAGATGCTTAATTTCCAACTGTTTCTTTTCATAGGCATTCACTATACTGAGAATAAAATCGGTAGGTTGATAAATATAGGTCTCTATATCCCCGGGATACTTGGTGCAAAACCAAAATGCGCCAGCCTGAATCAGTCGATTGGCAAAATCAAAATCGGTTTGGTGGATAGTTTTTTTAGTGACAACGATTATCTGGGTCAGCGGGCTGATTTTCTTGATTTCCTGAATCAGTTCTTCACCCATTATCCCACCGGCAATCTGTAAATCCATGATAACGACATCGTGAAAATTCTTCTTTTGAGAAATAAGATTGATCGCATCAACACCACTGGAAACAATATCGGAAATAATGATCTTTTCATGGGATTTGACGGTATTTATGATCCGCCGTACATCAAATTCTTCATCTTCAATTACAAGTATTTGAATCGTATTGGAAATCATATCTTTATATCCTCATTAATTTTTAGTAGGAATTTTAATAATTATCGCACAACCGCCAGCGTCAAGATTCTCTGCATCTATTATCCAACCGCAGCGTTTAGCGCTTAATTCATAGGAAATATAGCAACCATAACCGGAATTGGGGGCATTCTCCCTGGTGGACGTATGTTCAAGAAATATCTCCTTTATCCCTTTCTCATTACATTTTAATAGTTTCGGAGTAATACCCTTACCAACATCACTCAATCTAATCTCCGAGTAATTTTCTTCTTTATGGTATTTTGTTCGAATGGTAATAGTAATATTTTCCCCTTTATTGTGATCAATACTATTCTGAATCAACGGCTCTAAAATTTCCCAGACCACATACTCATTAATATGTACTTTTGGTAAGTTTTTATCTAAATCAAGCACAAACTCATAAGCGCTGTGTTCGCTGTAAACACGTTTGAAAATATATTCAACTAAAAACTCGATTACCTTATTGATATCCGTATTGAATAACGGATTACGGGTCGCATGAAGTGGTGGCTCATACCACTTCATATCGTAGATAACCCGGGAAATAAAACTTGAATACCGGGTAACAATGTATTTGAATTTATCAATATTTTTATCCGTCAATAAGCGAATCTCATCTTTGATAAATCCCATGATTTTTTCGGCTTTGTGGTGAGCATGATAAATACGCTTGGTAAAAAGCGCTTCTTTCTGATGGGCAATATCCTTTTTAATCTGTAGTTCCCGTTCCTTGAATAGCTGTTCCTGGGCTAAATCGCGTTCTTTAACCGTGTAGGATGTAATGTAAAACATGGCGAGAAGACCAAATAAAATTAGCGCAGTAAAAATAATCCCGGTTTCATCGTAAACCGTTGAAATTTCCCGGGTGATATTGCTGACATCCGGCGTTATTTTCATATAAACAACGCCTTCGTATTCTCCTTTCAACACTAAGGGCACAAGAACATGAAAGGATTGAATATTATCCCAATTACAAAATATCTGTTCCGTATCTTCTATTTCCCGGGCAATTTGCTGATAACGGTAGATCGCCTCATTATAAAACCATTTATCGGGACCTTCCGGAATTTCATGGCTAAAAATGAAATTATAGAGCCATACACCCTCGTCAATAGCAAAGGTTTTACCTTCCGATGTAAATATCAGACATAATTCATCTACATTTTGTTGCAGGGTTTGTTGATTCAGAAGAATATTAAACGCTTGAATAATTTCACGCCTTTTCTCGAGGCTTTTTTCTTGATCGAACAAACTTTGTTCTAATAATAATTCCAGAGAAGTTGCGGTTAGATTTGCTAATCTTTCAGCGGAATCTTTTTTGTATAAATCCATTGTCTGTGTAATGAGATTACTCATAGAAACTTTATGTAAATAGGATATAACAACCTGAAAAGTTACAAGAACCACGAAAAGAATGATAATATGCTTTACTTCAAAATTATGCTGTTTGAATCTTTTCAAGAACTTCATTTTATTCCAGAAAATACCTTTACCGTTAAGATGCTACAAAAGGCAAAATTTCACCTGACAAATACTTTTTTTGATTCGATCATTTCGACTGCCTGTTGCAATGCATCTTCTACAGATAATTCTTTCTTCAATGCTTTATTTATGTGATATGAAAGTATATCAGAAATTTTTGTGTAATCAACTAATGACGGTCTATGAATCCCTTGCTCTATAAGTGACAGTATATACGGAAAATATGGATATTTTTCAATTAATAATTCATCGTAGTAAATTTTCGTAAGAATGGGTAATAAGCCAGACGTTTCAAACAGAGTCTTCTGCGCTTCTTCAGACAAAATGTACTTTATAAACTCTAAAGCCTCCTTTTTCTTTGTCGAATTCTTAGAAATCATCAAATTCCATCCTCCAAAAACTGACGATGGTTGATGCCCTTTGAAATGGGGTAAAACAGTAGCTTCAAGATATTGAACCTTATTAGAATCAATGGAAGATACAGCTATATTCTTCAAAGCGCTTGCCCAACCCCTGAAAAACGGGACATCATTCCCCAAAGCATAATAATAAGTCTCGTTCTCATTAAAATTCGTAACCAGCTTAGGAGAAAAATCGTACTTCCAAATCAAATCTACCATTAGCTGGCAACTTTCCTGCGCCTTGACTGAATTAATCTGCAGATTATTATTTGTCAAAAGCCTGCCGCCGTTTCCACCAAATACTTCAAGATAATTACAGATTAAGCCTTCATAACTATCTCCTTGAAATACGTAAAAGGGTTGGTTCGTTTTTTGTTTGATTCCTAATTGAATAAATTCCTTCCAGGAAATAGAATTTTTAAGTTTTTTTTCTAATTCTAAACTATTGGGATATTTACATATTATATCGCGACGGTAGTACATCACACCAATATCTAAATATAGCGGAATCCCGACTAATTTATTTTCATAATAGCACGTGGAGAGAGCATAAGACAATATTTTCGATAGGTCTTTTTGCGAAAAATACAGAGAAAGAGGTTCCGCCCATTTAGCAAATCGAGGAACCCATATCAAATCGACTGCAAAAATATCGATGTGACTATCTTTGCTACGAAGTGATCGAGCTATTAGCTCTTTTCTTTCATTCGTAGTAAATTTTGTAAAAGGCAGGTCAATCGGGACTATTTCTATTTTACCGGAATATAATTTGTTGAATTCTTCAATTATTTTTAAATGTGCCACTGACATATTATCAGCAAAATATATTTTGGTTATTGATTCAGAACTAAATTTATCTTTGTTTAGTAAAATCAGGTTAAAAACCATAATAAGTATAATCGCAAAAATGAAT
>JAGLWX010000284.1 GCA_023133185.1 Fidelibacterota bacterium | reverse complement strand
GGGAAAAAGGTTCGATATTCGAAAGAAACCGGTGAAGTAATTGATGCCAATTAACAGGGAGTTCATAAGTGGCTAAGAAAGTGGAATATATACCGAGACTTTTTGAACAATATAAAAAGACCGTTGTTCCGGCGATGATCAAAAAGTTTGAATATAAAAATATCATGCAGGTTCCCAAACTTGATAAGATCAGTGTAAATATCGGTTTTGGAAATGCCAAGGAGGAACCGGCAAGTTTTAAAAATGCACAGGAAGAGATTCGTATTGTCACCGGACAACAACCGGTTGTTACTCGTGCAAAAAAAGCGATTTCAAATTTTAAAATTCGTCAGGGTGATCCCGTTGGATGTTATGTTACTCTTCGACGGTCTAAAATGTATGAATTTATGGATAGGTTGATATCCACAGCTTTTCCCCGGGTCCGTGATTTCTCAGGAATGCCCGATAAAGCATTTGATGGTCGTGGAAACTACAGTCTGGGGATTAAAGAGCAGATTATTTTTCCGGAAATAAACTATGATAAAGTCGATAAAATTCGAGGAATGAATATTACTATATCGACAACGGCAAAAACGGATGCGGAAGCCTATGAATTGCTTTCACTGTTTGGTTTTCCATTTAAGAGACGACCTGTGAAAGCTGAAACCGCCGGGGAGAAAAAATAATATGGCAAAGAAATCGATGATTGCAAAGGCAAAACGGAAACCAAAATTCTCATCGAGGACAATCAACAGGTGTTCGGTATGTGGAAGACAGCGGTCCTATTATCGTAAATTCGGCCTTTGCCGCTTATGTTTTAGAGAATTAGCCCTCAAAGGCGAGATTCCGGGAATTACAAAAGCCAGCTGGTAAAACAGGAGTAAATTTAATATGCCAGTAACTGATCCAATTTCTGATTATTTAACACGAGTTCGCAATGCACAAGCTGCGGATCATCGTTGGGTGGATATTCCAGCATCCAATATGAAAAAACGATTATCACTGATTTTGAAACATGAAAGATATATCAAAGATTTCATTCTGATCAATGATAACAAGCAGGGAATTATTCGTGTTTATTTGAGATATACGAAAGACGGGTTGCCGATTATTGAAGGGTTGAAACGCATCAGCAGACCCGGCCGCCGTCAATATGTAAACGCTAATGAGATTCCGCGTGTTCTTGGCGGGTTGGGTGTTGCTATAATGTCAACACCGATTGGTATTATAACCGGTAAAATTGCCCGGAAAAACAACGTCGGCGGCGAAGTGCTTTGTCATATTTGGTAATGCAAGTTAGCAAGGAGTAAACTGTGTCTAGAGTCGGTAAAAATCCCATACCAATACCGGAAAACGTCGAAGTGACGATTAAGGGAAATGTAATTGATATAAAGGGATCCAAAGGAAAATTGTCCTGGGAATTTACACCTGAAATCGGTGTGGTTCAGCAGGAAAAAGAAATTGTTGTTACTCGGCAAAGCGATAATAAAACTCACCGGGCATTACACGGATTAACAAGAGCTTTAATCGCTAATATGATTGAAGGAGTTACCAACGGTTTTCAAAAAACGCTGGAAATTACAGGAGTCGGTTATTCCGCTGAAATGAAGGGAAATTCACTTTGGCTAAAAGTAGGCTATTCCCATCCTGTGTTGATTGCGCCGCCGGAAGGAATTATACTTACAGTGCCAAAAAATTTAACGGTTACGGTAAGTGGAATTAATAAACAACAAGTTGGTCAGATGGCCGCTAAAATCAGAGCAGTCGCACCGCCGGAACCCTATAAAGGTAAAGGAATCCGCTACCAGGGAGAATATATTCGCAGAAAAGCCGGTAAAAAAGTTGGTGTGAAATAGGGGATATCGGAATGAGCACGAAAAAGAATGAAAAAATAATAGCACGTTTACGCAGAAAAAGACAAATCAGAAAACATATTAATGGGACTGCTGAACGTCCGCGTTTGGCAGTATATCGCAGCTTGAATCATATTTATGCACAGTTGATCGATGATCAGCAAAGCCATTCGATCCTGGCTGTTTCCGATTTGTCAGCAGAAATACAATCCAAGATCAAGAAAGAAACCACCAAAACAGAAAAAAGCGTAATCGTTGGTGAACTAATCGCCCAAAAAGCAACGGATAAAAAGATTAAAAAAGTTGTGTTTGATCGCGGTGGTTTTAAATATCATGGTAGAATTAAAGCTCTGGCAGATGCTGCAAGAAATGCTGGATTGGAATTTTAATCTCAAAGGAGTATCAATTTGAAGACAATCGATCCTACCCAGTTGGAGTTGCTCGAAGAAAAGGTGATCAAAATAAACCGTGTCGCCAAGGTTGTAACCGGTGGTCGTAGATTTAGTTTTAATGCCGTTGTCACAGTTGGTGATGGTAAAGGTCATGTGGGTATAGGCTTGGGAAAAGCACTTGAAGTGACAACTGCCGTTGCAAAGGGAAAAGAAAACGCCAAAAAAAGTATTATGAAAGTTCCGGTTATTAATGGAACCATTCCCCATATTGTTCAGGCTAAGTATGGCGCCTCGATTGTGTTTTTGAAACCGGCATCTCCAGGTACCGGAATTATTGCAGGCGGCCCTGTACGTGCGATCATGGAACAGGTTGGCATCCGTGATGTCTTGACAAAATCTATTGGATCGAATAATATTCACAATATTGTTAAAGCGACTATGAGAGCTTTGTTAAGTTTGAAAGATCCCTATATGGTAGCTCACAAACGAGGAATGACCCTTCAGGAGATTTTTGGTTCATGAATAAGAAGACAAACGTAACATTACGCATTACACAGATTAAGAGTCCCATTGGTTATCGTCAACGGACGTGGAAAACCCTTGAAGCGCTTGGATTAAAACGAATGCATCACACTGTTGAACAGTCTGATAATCCTGCCATCAGGGGAATGATCAAATCGATAGAGCATTTATTAAAAGTTGAAGAAGTTAAGGATTAGTTATGAATCTTGGTTCTCTAAAAAGCGCACCTGGTTCGGTAAAGAGTAGAAAACGGCTCGGAAGAGGAGACGCTTCCGGTACAGGCGGCACAGCCGGGCGCGGTCATAAAGGTTATCATTCCCGCTCCGGTTCAAAACGCAGAATCTGGTCCGAAGGTGGTACAATGCCGATCTACCGCCGTCTTCCGAAACGTGGATTTACTAATATTTTCAGGGAAGAATTTCAGATTGTAAATCTGAATGTTATTGCCCGTCTGCAAATGTCTGAAGTGACGCTGGAAACCCTTTATCAAAAGGGAATAATAAAATCCCTTTCCAAACCAGTTAAAATTCTGGGTGTTGGAGAATTAA
>JAGLWX010000283.1 GCA_023133185.1 Fidelibacterota bacterium | reverse complement strand
CTCGGTATCATGCCGTATATTAGCGCTTCAATTATTATTCAGCTGTTGGGAGCGGTGATTCCATATTTCCAGAAACTCCAGAAAGAGGGTGAAGAAGGACGGAAGAAAATCACACAAATAACCCGTTATGGGACCGTCATGATTGCATGTTTACAGTCGTTTGGTATTTCACAATTTCTAATGAGCCCGCAGATGTCGGCAAGAATCGGAAATCAGATCCTTCCGGTAGTTCCCAATCCGGGAATAGGTTTTGTTTTAATGACCATGCTGACCCTGACAACGGGTACGGTTTTAATCATGTGGCTGGGTGAACGAATTACCGAGCGGGGAATCGGAAACGGTATTTCGCTGATCATAATGGTCGGTATTCTGGCGCGCCTCCCCAATGTATTCATCGGTGAAATTGCGATGATCCAGGAAGAAATTCGTGGTCTTTTTACCGAGGTGGTATTAATTGGTCTCATGTTCGTGATTGTCGGTTTTGTTGTATTATTGACCCAGGGACAACGTAAAATTCCCGTTCAGTATGCAAAAAGGGTTGTCGGTCGAAAGGTATATGGCGGTCAGTCCACACATATTCCCTTGCGGGTCAATACGGCTGGAGTTATGCCGATCATTTTTGCTCAGGCGATCATGTTTATTCCCAGCACATTTTCGACTTTTTTCCCGAATAGTGATGTTATTCAGGGTATGATGCGGTTTTTCAGTGTGCAATCTCCTGTATATTGGCTGATTTTTGGAACGCTGATTGTTTTCTTTACGTATTTCTATACCGCTATCGCATTTAATCCTGTTGAAGTCGCCGATAATATGAAAAAATACGGCGGGTTTATCCCGGGTATCCGCCCGGGGAAAAAGACCTCGGAATTTATTGATAATATTTTGACCAGAGTAACGTTGCCAGGTTCAATATTTTTGGCATTCATTGCGGTATTTCCCTATGTCCTTATGAAGGTTATGGATTTGCCTTATGAATTGGCGTCATTTTTTGGCGGTACCAGTTTATTAATTATTGTAGGTGTTGCTCTCGATACATTGCAGCAGGTCGAATCACATCTGCTGATGAGACATTACGATGGATTTTTGAAAAGCGGAAAAATGAAAGGTCGTCGCCGGTAAACAATAATGATCTATATACGCTCACAGGAAGAAGTTGATAAAATAAGCGAAAGCAATCGGATTGTGTTCGAGACGCTTCGACTGTTAGCGAAGGAGATCAAACCGGGGGTTACGACAAAAGCGCTGGATATACTGGCTGAAGATTATATTCGCAGCCAGGAGGCTAAACCGGCTTTTAAAGGTTATAACGGATTTCCGGCGAGTATCTGTACCAGTATTGATGAACAGGTAGTCCATGGCATCCCATCCAGCCGGCGACTGAAAGAAGGCGAAATTATCGGCATTGATGTTGGTGTTTTGAAAAATGGATACTACGGTGATGCAGCCTACACCTTTGCAGTTGGTGAAGTTGATGACCATAAGCAGAAGCTGATGAAGGTTACCGAGGAATCACTATATTTAGGTATTGAGAAAGCCAAATCCGGGAATCACCTTTCTGATATCGGTAATGCAATCCAGGTGTATGTTGAATCTCATGGTTTTTCAGTTGTCAGAACTCTTGTGGGACACGGTATCGGAACCAATTTACACGAGGCGCCGGAAGTACCGAATTTTGGTGAGCCTGGCAGGGGACCGGAATTAAAACCGGGCATGTGTCTGGCTATTGAACCGATGGTTAACGAGGGTTTGTTCGAAGTGGAATCCCTGAAAGATGGTTGGACAATCGTTACAGCAGACAGGAAACCATCAGCCCATTTTGAACATACGATAACCATTACTCGTAATGGCCCAATAATTTTATCAACCAATATAGTAAGGTAAATTCATGGCTAAGGAAAAATTGATTAAAGTTGATGGTATTATCAAAGAAAATTTACCCAATGCCTCTTTTCGGGTTGTACTGGAAAACGGTCATGAAGTTCTGGCACATGTATCGGGAAAAATGAGAATGCATTTTATTAAGATTTTACCGGGGGATAAAGTTTCTCTGGAATTATCGCCCTATGATCTTAGCAGAGGAAGAATTACGTATCGTTATAAATAGAATGGAAAAGTCATGAAAGTTAGAGCATCAGTAAAGAAGATGTGTGACAAATGTAAAATTGTACGTCGTAAGGGTGTTGTTAGAGTAATCTGTTCAAATCCGAAGCATAAACAGCGACAGGGATAATAGCGTAGCAGGAGGATATTTTGGCTCGAATTGCGGGTGTAGATTTACCAAATGATAAAAAAGTAAAAATTGCGCTGACCTATATCTATGGAATAGGTCGAACAATAGCGCTACAAGTCCTTGAAAAGGCAAAAGTCGATCCGGAAATCCGGGTAAAAAATCTTACAGAAGGACAGGTACATGAAATTCGGACTATCATTAGCAATGAACTGAAAGTTGAAGGTACATTACGTACCGAATTTCAAATGGACATTAAACGCCTGATGGACATTGGTTGTTACAGAGGACTGAGACATCGCCGTGGATTGCCGGCGAGAGGTCAACGAACGAAAACTAATGCGCGGACACGGAAAGGTCCGAGACGGATAGTGAGTAGAAAAAAGGCTAAAGTCGGAAAAAAAGGTTAATATAGGAGGTATTAATATTGCCACCCAAAAGATCTGTAGCTAAGAAAAAGAAAAAAATCAAGGTCGATGCTGAAGGTATCGCTACCATAAAAGCAACTTTTAACAATACGATAATATCCCTGACCGATATTTATGGGAATGTAGTTTCCTGGGCGTCGGCAGGCACAGCCGGTTTTAAGGGGTCGCGAAAAAATACTCCCTTTGCCGCTCAACAGGCTGCTAACCGAGCCGCAAAAGAAGCGCTGGATTTGGGACTTAGCCGGGTGGAAGTCAGGGTTAAGGGTCCGGGTTCCGGTAGAGAAGCTGCGATTCGCGCATTGAGTCTCGCCGGATTACAGATCAGCGCTATAAAAGATGTGACACCCATTCCACATAACGGTTGCAGACCTCCCAAGCGGAGAAGAGTATAACAAGGTAGGAGTACAAATTAATGGCAAGATATACAGGACCTGTTTGTAAATTATGTCGTCGAGAAGGGGCTAAATTATTTCTCAAAGGCGAACGTTGTAATACAACTAAATGTTCCTTTGAGACTAAGAGTTATGCACCTGGACAGCACGGTCAGACAAGTCGTCGCCGTTTGTCGAACTATGGTTTACAGTTACGGGAAAAACAAAAAATTAAACGTATATATGGTGTTTTGGAAAATCAATTCAGACGTTATTTTGCAAAAGCTGCCCGTGAAAAAGGCGTCACCGGCTCAAACTTGATGAAAATTCTTGAAAGCCGTTTGGATAATGTTGTTTACCGGATTGGTTTTGCATCGTCCAGAAATATGGCGCGTCAAATGGTTCTTCATCGTCATTTCCAGGTAAACGGTAGAATTGTGGACATCCCCTCTTATCAGTGTAAATCCGGAGATGTCATTCAAGTACGTGACGCCAGTAAAAAACTTACTTTTATACATGAATCAATGAAACGAATCCACGGCGATCATGACCTGCCCTGGTTGATCCTGGATAAAGCCAAAATGCAAGGTATCTTTATTCAGGTTCCGGAAAGAGACCAAATGGGCGTGGATGTCAATGAGCAATTAGTCGTGGAGCTCTTTTCTAAATAAATAAAGAGGAAAAAATGACCGCACAGGATCAAATTTTAACAAGAGTCGTTAAGGAAGTTACAACAGATACTTATGGTCAATTTATCGTCCAGCCTTTGGAAAGAGGCTTTGGGACTACCATTGGGAATGCACTGAGACGGGTTTTGATTACGTCTGTCCCCGGAGCGGCTATTTCAGCTATCAAAGTGGATGGTGTATTGCACGAATTCGCTACAATTCCGGGTGTGATCGAAGATGTTGCAGATATTATTTTAAATCTCAAACAGATTCGTTTCAAACTTATTGATCCGAAACCGGATAAAGTCACCCTGAAATTTAAAGGGGAAGGCAAATTTGTTGCCGGTGATATCGGTAAAGAATCATCTCAGTTTGAAATCTTGAACCCCGATTTACATATCTGCGAAATGAACGAAAAAGCCGAATTCAGCATGGAATTGAAAATATCCCGTGGAACGGGCTGGGTTCCTGCAGAAAAGAATAAAACGTCGGATTTTCCGATTGGGACAATTTTTATCGATTCGGTTTTTTCACCGATAACGGATGTATCCTATAAAGCGGAAAGACTACCGGGCACATCTCGTGAGACGCTTGAAAAACTTATTTTGGATGTTCATACTGACGGTAGTATTACTGCGGAAGAAGCAGTCGATTATTCTGCTAAATTACTCATAGAGTATTTCTCGTTATTCACCAGTGTCGAAGCGACGCCCCTTGAACTTCCCAGAGAAGCGCCTGATGAAGATATGATAAAGATCAGAAATCTGCTCAAAAAGAGTGTGGATGAGATGGAACTTTCGGTTCGATCATATAATTGTCTGAAAGCCAATAATATCAAATCAATTGCCGATCTGGTTTCAAAAGAGGAATCAGAAATGCTCAAGTTTAAGAATTTTGGTCGGAAATCGTTGAACGAACTTATGGCAAAACTCAAGGAGATGAACCTGGAGTTCGGCATGGATGTGGACAAATATATTTCGGACAGGGAAGAGTAATTAGGCAAAGGAGTATTCAGTAATGCGTCATCAGAAACGTGTAGCAAAATTAGGTAGAACCGCAAGTCATCGAAAAGCATTGATGATGAATCTGGCAACGGCACTCATCCAGCATGGTAAAATCAAAACCACCGATGCGAAAGCCAAAGAATTACGTCGAGTTATAGAGCGATTGATCACCTATGGGAAAAAAGGAACTGTTCATCACAGAAGGCTCGCATTTAGAGTATTACATGATCGCTCCGTCGTAAAGAGTCTTTTTGATCATATCGCACCACAATATGCCGATCGTCAAGGTGGCTATACGAGAATCGTGAAATTAGGTTTTCGTGATAATGACTGTGCCGCAGTCTCCTTGATCGAGTTTGTCGATTATATACTTCCCGGTGATAGTAAGAAGGCTTCGAAACCTGCAAAGAAATCTACAGCTGATAAAAAAGAAAAACCTGTTAAAGAAGACCAAAAACAACCGGAATTAAAGAAAACCAAAGCACCTAAGAAAAAAGCAAAAACCGAAGAAGCAGTAAAAGAAGAACCGGTGCCGGATTCTGACGAAAAGCAAGCAGAAAAACCGGCAGAATAGCGCTGGATATATCATTGATCGGTAATCGAATTATCATTTACAGGGCAGTAATCATAGCTGCCCTTTTTTTATTATTTAAGATTACCCCCGGAGCCCAGAAACCATCGCGGATGGCAATGTGGGTTATCCGCGACCAAATGACAAATAAAAATTCTATTGATAAAGTTATTGACTTTGCCGGACGGAACGGGTTTACAGACCTATTTGTCCAGGTCCGGGGACGCGGTGACGCATTTTATCAATCGTCGCTGGTTCACCGTTCCCAGAGTCTTCCCGGGAATAATTTTGATCCTCTCAAATATATACTGGGACAAGCACATCCGAAAAATCTGAAGATCCATGCCTGGTTGAATATGTATCTGCTATGGTCTTCCGATGAGAAACCGCCATATAAGCAACACTTATTCTATCAACATCCAGAATGGTGTTCTGTCGATGCCGACGGCGTAAAAGACATTTCACGTAAGACTAAAAATTTCCGTAAAATTAATACGGAGGGTGTCTATCTGTCGCCCTTGGTCCCGGATGTGAACAAACACCTTATAGCAGTTGTAAAAGAATTAGTTGGATCATATAATGTGGATGGCGTTCACCTGGATTACATTCGGTATTCAAAAAATTGCTATGATTTTAATGATATTGGCAGAAAACGTTTCAAAGATATCTACAGTGTAGATCCAATTCTGCTGTCAATCTCAAATAAATCCTATTTTTCCGGAATGGAAGCTAAAACCATTGAACGGTTAATGGAAAAATGGGATGAATTCAGACGAGATGCCATCACAGAACTTGTGGTGGATATTCGTGAGGTAATCATCGATACCCGTAAACCGATATTGCTAAGCGCTGCTGTAAAACCCGATCCATTTGATGCAAAGCATTTCTTTTATCAGGACTGGGAAAAATGGTTGAAGAACGGCTACCTGGATTTTGCCGTACCTATGAATTACACAAAAAATGCTGAGTTATTTGAGAAGATCATATCTAAAATTGATCCATTAATCGCTAAAGATAAAGTCTGGATGGGAATTGGTGCATATAACCAGGGACGATATGATGCGCTAACTAAAATTCTTGTTTCTTTTACCAATGGCTATGATCACCTCGTATTTTTTTCTTATAAATCCTTTGCCGGCAAGCCCAATTATTTCCCGACGATTCAAAAAG
>JAGLWX010000282.1 GCA_023133185.1 Fidelibacterota bacterium | reverse complement strand
CCCCTAAAATTACCATTACGCCGAATTTTACAAATATTTTGGTATAATTCAAGATGAATTATTATTAATAGACTGTAAGGGCAATTCGTGAATTGCCCCTGCAGATCAACGGAAATATTCAGGAACGGAATATCCGGTGAACGATCGATATTGACCACCAGTTTCGCATCCATCGGCGCCTGCCGCGCTAATTCCAGTAACGCACGGTTATCTTCCGGTGTGGCTTTGCGAATGATCACTTTTAATTTTCGGCTGGTTTTTCCTCTGTCTTTTCCGGTTGAACCATCGCGATTTTATACTGGATATAGACGATCAGCAGGTATGCAAACGTACGCATTACAAGCAAGACCTTCGTCAGCGAATCGTGCAAACCTAATAGATTAGCAAGATGCGAGAGTCCGAAAAGTCCAAAGGCAATTCCAACTAATAACGGCATTAACGTTTTACCACGCGTATAAGCCCGAATACCAAGGACGAGAATAAGAACACACAGCAACAAATTCATCGCATAGATCGAATCCCATGTCAGTGACATAATTTAACCCTCCTTAAAAATGATTGTTTCATATTAAATAGATTTTAGAATAGAGAACGATGAGATGCAAGTACTTACTTCTTTTTATCCCTTATTTTTAAAAATGCAGCATTAACTGGTATATTACCCACATCTATAAAACCATCAAATCCCAATACAGAATTTTGTATCCAACTCATTTCAACAGTATTATCTTCATCGTTCGGTTATATTCGCCAGCCCTGATTTGATAAAAGTATATGCCCGCACTGACTGCCTGTCCTCTGTAATTTGTCCCATCCCAAATAATTGACTTATATCCCGGTTCTTCCTGTTGATCAACCAATGTCCGCACCTGTCTTCCACGAAGATCATAAATTATCATGTTTACATAAGCTTGTTCGGGTAATTCATATCGTATTGTTGTTATGAGATTGAAGAGGTTGGGATAGTTCGGGTAAACTTTAAAGATCTTAGGCAACGGTCTGGCTTCAATACCGGTCAAAGTCAGATCATAATAGGTAACCGTGCCATCATAGCTAACATCTGCCAGGCGATAATCGTATGATTCACCGGGAGTAACTGTCAGGTCCTCGTAGGAATATTCTGTCCTATGGGTGACACTACCCTGTCCCGTCAGAGCATCGTCCGTTTTGTAGCTGGTAATTTCCAGCCATGCTTCTTCAGGCTCAGATTGACAATCTTCCTGTTCGTGTAAACATCGTTCCAGAAAAAAACCCAGATTTTCAACCTCGCTTTCTGTAACCCAGTAAATCGTAATACTGTTGCTGCGCTCATTGGCTTCAGCGTGAAAGGCGCTGAGCTCCACCGGCACGGAATTATCCCCGCCGTCGCCAATCGAGAACTCGCTGAAATCTTGTACCCCTACCTTGCTGAAGGTGCGGTTGCCGTCATTACGGACGTAATCGGCGGTTATGTCCGTCCATGCGCTCGCGGCGCCGGCGCGTTTGAGGAGCCGGATGGCTGAGGGATTGCTGATCCCCGCCACATTGCTGTAATTAAACACGATATCTGCCGTCACCGTCCCATATTCCTCGACGCCCCAAAGTATATCCACACGCTGAGTCACGCCTCCCGGGAAGGTCTCCCCACTGGAAATGGGAGCGCTTCCCGCTCCGGTTCTGTAAATCCCCAGATAATTGGAGTCATCCCCACCGGTGGTAATGGTCACCTGCATCTGTTTTCCGGCTTCACCGATATTGGTCTGGGTCTGGGTGTGCACCGGAGTTCCATCCTCGCCAAACGGTGTGGTGGACGTCACCCAATCCTCATCAGCCATGTTGTTCAGCGCACCGTCATTATCGTTGGTGGTACGATCTGAAAGCGCGGTGCCGGAGAGGTGATCGAAGCGGTAGTAGGCCGCAAGATTGCTCTCATCGCCACTTAAAATATGGTGCATATTATCACGGATTTGTGTTTCGGTGCGGGCAACACTCCAGACGCGCAATTCGTCTATTTGTCCTGGTAAAAACTGCCCGCCGCTGGTACCGGAGGCAATCACCTTATTGCTTCCGTTGTTGCTAAACGTATAATCAGCATCCGAAACAAGGGCTTGCGCCACTCCGTTTACGTAGATGGTATGGGTGCCGGCGCCCGTTCCACCGCGGGTATAGGCGATATGTGTCCATTCGTTGGGGGCAATCGCATTGTCACCCGTCTGCGCCACATAAGTTCCGACGCCCGCAACTACAACTCGATTGGAGCCAGCTCCAGGACCAATTTCCAGTTGGAACGAGCCACTGCTGTTATCGAATCGCGTCGAAAATATCCCATAGCGACCGGATAAGTTGGACGGTTTGACCCAGGCTTCGATGGTCAGGGTATTGCCAACGTTAAAGCTGGCGTCACTACCAACATTCACATAATCGTTGCTGCCGTCAAAATCGAGCGCATTGCCCGGCGGGCTCATATTCGGCGCAAAAACTTTCCGTTCGCCATAACCGGTACCCACTGAATTTGTAGCATAAGCCCGCACGTAGTAAGTCTGACCGCTCGTTAAATCGCCGAGGGAGCTGGTGAAGCTGCCCAAGCCGCTACCGTCGGTTGTTTTGCCGGTATAAGAGTCTATGGTGGGATTTTCAGAGGTATGCCAAACCACACCCCTTGCAGTTACAGAGGAGCCTCCTTTATCAGTTACGTTTCCTCCACCGGAGGCGCTGTTTGTGGTAATACCGGTTATAGATGAAGATGTGAGGATAGGCTGTCCCATTGGAACACCGGATGCAACCCAATCGTTACCGGCGCCGGAGCTAACCATATTGTAAAGAGCGCCGTCGTTATCATTAACCGTTCGGTCACTGAGCGCAGTGCCGGAAATATTGTCAAAACGGTAATAAGCAATTAGACCGCTCTCATCCCCATTGAGAACCTCATTCTTATTATCCTGAATTTCGGTCTGCGTGCGCGCCGTATTCCATATCCGCGCTTCGTCAATCCGACCATCGAAGGCGCGGTCGCCGGCGGAGCGGTTACCTAGAAGAAGTGAGTTGGTGGTTGTACTAATGGCACCACTATAGCTTTCACTGTTTTTTTCTTCACCGTTGATGTATGCTTTAAGCGCACTGCCATTGTAGGTTATTGCAACATGCGTCCATGTATTGGTGGGAATTACCGCATTGGAAAATTCTACACTGATTTCGGTTCCGCCGATGTAACCATACCAGCTCAGTTTACCGCTGCTGTTATCAATAAGCATAGTGTAAGCGGGGGATTTTTGCACAATCCTGGGATAAGTTTCCCCACCCCGGTAATAAATCCAGGCTTCAATGGTAAGTGCGCTGGTTATGTTAAGGCTGGCATGATTGCCACAATTGATGTAATCGTTGGCGCCATCAAAATCCAGGGCATTGCCGGAGTGCTGAGCAAAGGCAGGGGGGCTGGAAAACGCCAACAGCATCGTCAACATCAAGGGGAGCAGCGCCCCGACCTGCAAGACCTTTCCCAAAACTCCCGATCCATCGAGCTTTCGGTTAGATTTTAACATTGGATTTTCCTCCTTTCGCAGCGAAGCTGTGGACTTGCTGAAAAGCGGGACCGAATGCCCCATAGGATACGTTTCTTATAACATAAGAGAGTAAGAACACACAGCAACAAATTCATCGCATAGATCGGATCCCAAGTCAGCGACATGATACAACCCTCTTTGAAAATGATTGTTTCATAATAAATATATTTTAGAGCATAGAACTATAAGATGCAAGTACTAAATACAGATGCATCCCGGACTTGATATTTACACATATATTTCATAATATGAGTTGCGGAATACTAAATATATTTGGTTGAAAGATGCGCACAATCAAAATCATTAAGCATTTTTGGGCTATTGAGGACAATGAGAACAATATTTTCCCCAGCTGAGGACGGTTTTCAATGGAATAGTCATACGGAGGGTAATATGAGAATAATTTGTAGTGTAATTTTTATATCTTCTGTTTTAATACTCAGTTGCAGTTGTGAATCGGTTACCGCACCGCAAAAATTAAATGCCCCGCGTAATCTGACGCTCTCCTGGGAATGGGACGGTATTTATCTTAGCTGGGTTGAGAATAACGTCAATGAAGACGGTTATATTATTTTCCGTAATGACTCTGAAATTTTCCGAACGGACAAAAATATTAATTCATTTGTTGATCACTCTTTTATTCCCCTGGAACCACTCAGATATTATGTGGTCGCCTTTCGTGATGATGAAATCTCCGGGGAATCAAATACAGATAGCATTGCAATTGCCCTGGAATTTTTTGATGATTTTGAAGACGGATACAATGCCGGCTGGATAGGATATCCTGCCCAGAGTGTTCTCAAAAACATTGATGGATGCCTGAATATTAATGGCGTCAACGATGATGGCAAAGCACATGTGGCAAGTTTTTATCGCTCTTTGGATCTGCCGCTTACTTACGGGGCGACTATGACAAAAATCGACGGATATGCTACGGAACCTTTTGGACTGGCAATTTTTACATTAAACGATACAACCGCACTGAACTTTTTGATGGCTCAAACCGGATCGTGGAACATCATCGAGGAAAAGGAAGAACCAAGACTAATCGCCTCAGGTAAATCCCTGAAAATCAGCGGAGTTAGCAACGACATGAGAATCTGTATCTGTCCGGAGAAAATGAAAGTATATGTAAACGACTACGAATTGAAAAGCCTGGATTACCAGTTTGCCGAACAAGCGCATTGGTTTGCGCTGTACACTCAAAGGAATTTGTCGATTAATTTCGATAATGTATATTTATTCCAAAATTATTAACGACACAAAATAGAATTATCGCAGATTAGCCTGTTTAATTCTTGATTGATATATACCAGAACAATTCCATTTATTCAAATCCATTCCCTATTTCTTTAATGCAGCAGAATCATCTTCCTGGTCTTGACATACTGCCTCTGCGGTGATTTGGCAACCATCCGGAAGAAATATAACCCGCCGGGCATTGGATTTCCTCATATCATTTTAGAAATGCATATTATCAACAAATATTTCCATGAACTGCTTATCATTGGCAAGCGGTACATGGGTGCATCTTTCAATAATGGATCGATAATCCGAAGAACCGAATAACGCCATTTTCGCTCCCCGCAGCGCAGTATTTCCCGCCTGCACTATCTTTTGATGATCGAAATCAAGCAATCCGATTTTCATGGCGTTCTCGACATTAATATAATTGCCAAAAGCGCCGGCGATATGGACTTTTCCAATATCCTTTTTTAAGATTCTTAGACGCTGGACTAAAATATCAAATCCAGCGGCGATCGCTCCCTTGGCTAATTGCAATTCCCGAACATCCTGTTGGGTTAAAACCACCGGCGCCTGAATTACTATTTCACCACTATCGTCAAGAATTCGCCCACTTTTATCGATCAAACCCAATTCAAGCGCACAGGCAACCGCATCCACCAACCCACTGCCGCAAATTCCCTTCGGGTCGCCGCCGCCGATAATGTGGCTGATCATCCGGCGGTTTTCAAGCGTTACTCTGGAAATTGCTCCCGTTGTGGCGCGCATTCCCATGGAAATCTTAGCGCCTTCAAATGCCGGACCGGCGGCGGTCGAGGCACAAAAGATCCTTGCCCGGTTTCCCACAACAACCTCACCGTTCGTCCCAAGGTCAATTAGCGCCATCATTTCAGCGCTTTGGTGGATTCCGGCAGCAATAATTCCAGCAAGAATATCGCTTCCTACAAAACCACCAAGACATGGTAAAAACTCGACCTTTGGATTTCCCGGTATCTGCCACCCGATATCAGCAGAGTTCCATGAAAATTGTCCGTCATTTTCCGTCTCAAACGGCACTCTTGACAATGGCGTAATATCCACTCCGCAAAAGAGATGATGCATTGCTGTATTACCAACAATAACAACCCGGTCAACCTGTGGTTCAACCGGGACCATATCACCTATCAATTCCCGAATCATGTCTGACAATTGATCCCGGATCAACTGCCTGAGACGCTGAGCTCCGTCATCTGTTAGCGCATAGTCGATCCGGCTCATAATGTCGGCACCATACTTCGCCTGGGGATTCAACGCCGTTCTGATTCCCACTACATTCCCGCTGCTAAGATCAATTAGTTGGACCACCAGGGTCGTGGTACCCAGGTCAACTGCTATGCCAAAACCTTCCCGACCGGAAACTTTTATACGGGAATCATCAGACAGAATTGCCATTTCCCACTGGGCTAACTCAAGAGTCACCGGCTCTTTGACGGAACATTGACACGCTAAGCGCCAACCCTTGGATAACTCTTCCTGAGAAAAATATCGTCGCTGAATGTCATTAATTGGTAAATCGCCGTCAATAACGCGTACTTTACACTTTCCGCAGGTACCATCGCCACCGCAGGGAAATTCGACGCCATGGTCGAATAACACATCCTGCAGCGCAGTATGTTTTTCCACCTGGATTATTTTGCCGAGAGGTTCAAGTTTAATATCAATCATAATCGAATAAATTTCTAATTTGAAAAGTTAATTGATTTTTTAATAAAAACAACACTGATGATCTCGTAAAAAGTTATGAATAAACAAAAACTTTCGTGAATTTAGTGTGTTTAGTGGGCATTTTTACGATTTCATCAACACTATGCATTTCTCATTGAAAAAGAAATCTGCTAAATTAACCGCAACAGAAAAAATCGGGGTTAATGATGCAAGGATATATTCAGGTTTACACCGGTAGCGGCAAAGGCAAAACAACGGCGGCGTTCGGGATCGCCCTTCGTGCGGCAGGCGCCGGACTCAAGGTATTTATCGGTCAGTTTGCCAAGGGAATGGAATACAGCGAAATAAAGGCAATACGGCAATATCTACCGGGAATCGAGGTCAAACAATACGGACGAAAATGTTTTATTTTTTCCCAACCGGAACCCGAAGATATCCGCCTCGCCCAGAAAGGTTTAGCAGAAATCAAAGAGTGTATCAATTCTAAAAAATACGATGTGGTCATTCTCGATGAAGCCAATATCGCCGTGCATTTTAAACTGTTTTCCATTGAAGATTTGCTAAAAGTTGTTCAAGCCAAACCAAAAAATGTAGAACTGATCATCACCGGGCGCAATGCTCACCCTGAATTGATCAAAGCCGCCGATCTGGTCACGGAAATGCTGGAGATCAAACATTATTATCATCAGGGTGTGGCAGCCCGTAAAGGAATCGAATCATGACAATATCGAAAAATCAACCCGCAGTCGCTTTCCAGGGAACTCATTACGCCTTCAGTGAAATCGCCGCCCGGCAATTTTTCGGCTCGGAGATACAAACCGTTCCCTGCCGAAGTTTTGCCGATGTTTTTTCGTCAGTCCAAAACGGGGATTCTGATTTTGGTATCCTTCCGGTGGAAAACTCCCTTACCGGCAGCATTTATCAAAACCTGGATCTGTTCCTGGAATCAACTGTTTCGATCACCGGGGAAACCTCGATCCGCGTGGAGCAACATCTAATTGCCAATCCGGGCGTGAAAATAGCCGACATTAAAATTGTCTATTCGCATCCCCAGGCGCTGGAACAATGCCGCAACTTTCTCGCTTCCATGCCCCACATAGAAACCATTGCCAGTTATGACACCGCCGGCAGCGTGAAAGATATTCGCGATAAACAGATGCTTCACGCCGCCGCAATTGCGAGCCGGCAGGCTGCCAAAGATTATAACATGCAAATCATCAGGGAAGAGATCGAAGACATCCCGGAAAATTATACTCGTTTCTATATAATCTCAAAAGCTGCTCAAACTTTTAATAACGCCGATAAAACCTCTATTGTCTTTTCCATGAAGAATATTCCCGGCGCACTGTTTAAAAGTCTCAGTGTGTTTGCGCTCAGGGATATCGATCTGCTGAAAATTGAATCGCGCCCGCTGCGGGGCAAACCGTGGGAGTATTTCTTCTACCTGGATTTCGCAGGAAATATGCAGGAAGAACGCTGCCGCAACGCCATCCGGCATCTCGAAGAGATCACGTCCTTTTTAAAAGTGTTGGGCTCGTATAAATCCGCTGGGGAATAAGGGGAAAGTGGAGTATTGGAGTGATGGAGTAGAGGAGTGGTTGGCTGTGATGCCCCGCAAGTCATTGAGAGCTATAAACCCATTTTCAGTTTCATGCTCGAGGGTCATAAACAGGTTTTTAGACGTACTTTAATTAATTATTAGAGTGCATTCGTGTTAATTCGTGGCTAAAATATCCTCAACACTTTCGCGCCTTTGATTCCGCCTTTTTTCAATTCATACAGCGCCTTATTCGCATCTCGGAGGGGATATTCCACTACTTCCGGCTTGATCGGTATCTCCGCCGCCAGTTCCATGAATTCCGCCACGTCCCGCCGGGCAACATTTGCGACACTCTTGATCTCCTTCTCCATCCAGAGATGTTGCGGATAATTCAGTTTCAGCAGATAATCTTTATCCATGTTCTCTTTGCGGATGGCGTTGATCACCAGCCTGCCGCCGGGCAGTAAATTCTTCAAGGCTTCGACTACCGGTTTCCAAACCGGCGTGGTATCAATAATCGCGTGACAACCTTCAGGAGACTTAACAGCTGTATCGCCTGCCCAGACAGCGCCCAGCTCAAGAGCGAAACGGCGCTCCTTATCGCTACGGGCAAATACATAGACCTTTGTATTGGGATATTTGTATCTGACCATTTTCAACACCAGATGAGCAGATGCTCCAAAACCGGTCAAGCCCAGATTCTGACCATCTTTGAGATTGGTCAGGCGCAATGATCTATAGCCAATTGCTCCTGCACAGAGCAGCGGCGCGGCTTCGGCATCACTGAAAACATCGGGTATCCTGAATGCCGAATTCTCCGGCACAGTCATATATTCGGCATAACCGCCGTTAGCGTCCCTGCCCGTGGCTTTGAAGTCGGCGCAGAGATTTTCATTGCCCGATAGACAGTATTCACATTCACCACAGGATGAATAGAACCAGGCAACGCCGACCCGCTCGCCAAGATTATGATGCCGTACAGCGGAACCAAGTCCCATCACCGTTCCCACGACCTGGTGACCGGGAACAACCGGATACACCGGCGGCGGCGTACGACCTTCAATCTCATCCAGTTCAGTATGGCAGACACCGCAGGTATACACCTTAATCAACAGTTCATCGCCCGACGGCTCCGGGACCGGCAGACCCGCCGCATCCAGGGGATGGGTATCTACCGAAACATCGGTGATTTTATTCAGAAGCATGGCTTTCATGGTTGTCCTCTACTACTTATGGAGAAGATTAAGTAAATCGGAAGGGAAATTCAATAGGAAAATTGAATGCAAGAGAATTGAAAACGGTAGTTCGTACTGGGCTAAGTGGCGAGACCTTGCCATGTCTGTCTCCAGCCCGAAGTTATGATTTACTATGCATCCTCTAGTTCACAAGATTCTGAAAGCTCTTCCAAGAATTCTGGTTTTAAAAATCTTAGAATCGATGAGACTTGCACTATTTGATCTTTAAGTCCACTAAAGGATATAAATCTGCAGATTTCCGACAAAGGTGGTGACAACTTTGAAAAAGTTGGCCGGTTGACCTCAGTCATTACTTTTTCTCGCCTATCATCTGGTGCTACTAAATAAAGAGGAATATTTATGTTCGGTTGCATAGCTACAAGGTCAGACATTCGCAGCAAACCAGAGTAGATTGACGTTGTGCTCTCTACTTCAAATGCCGCCACTATGGCATTGCCTTGTAACCAAAGGACGTCAATTAGTTCGATAGTCTTATTGGTGGCGTCGTCAAATTGAAGGGGAAGTTCATTTTTTAATTTTCGCAGATCGGTGTATTTTTTACCACTATACTCTTTGCTTCGATCATTTCTTGCTACCCAAACATCGAACCCCATATCAGAACCAAGTTTTAAAAGAAGCCATTGAATTTCAGTATGATCTGTTGATTTTTTGATAACTATTTCTTGTTCTTCGGTTTCTTCAATTTTCTCTGGAACTGTAACAGAACCTATTTTTGCTTTTATAGCTTTAGGACGATATGCTAATTTCCTTCTGTCAACAGGTCTTATAACAGGATTCACTTTAGCTTCTAGCAACGCTTTTACTACAGTTTCCCCATCCGATGTTTTCCATTTGGTAGGAGATGCGCGAAAATTTCCTGTCCAGGCATGAGGACTTTTTAGATCTTGAAAGAAACTGAGACTGTCTCTTAATTCATGTACTGGAATAGCAGTTTCAGGTGTTAATCCAATGATTATCTTGACTTTTAATCGACAAGGGAATTCTTCATCAGACCAAATCGGCGAGTTGTCTTGGAAGGACTTAGATACTACCTCAAGAACACCAATAAAGCGAGAGACACCAGTAAGATAGCACAGAAAATAATCTCCGGGTTTAATTTTTTGGACGATTTTCCATCGAGATTTCCTATAGCCAGAAATCATGCCTCCTGCGTCTTTAAACTCATTCCATGTAACTCCAGTGAAAAGATCAAGCCAATAGTTTCTTTTACTCATAGAGTCCCCTCTTTTCAATAATTCATTGAATCATAATATACTATTAACCAGATTGAGACACCTTTTTTCTGAATGTTATCTGTATTTTTTCAGTAAAAATAAAAGATATCTTATTTTCCCAAAAGTACAAAGTCGGTAGTATATTTTTTCCGTTTCGAGTCATTTCGTATAGATATTACATAATGATAGTCAAGAAGGCAAGGGAAACATGTCCGTCTCGAATCTCACTACTCTCTCTTTAATCTGGATACTGGATTCTGATCAGATTTTGCATTACTCCATTACTCCACTACTCCAACACCCGATCCCGTTAGATTTGGATTGTGAAAGAAAGATTGGAGAATGAAATTGGAAATTGATACTCAATTCTCGCACCTATTCCAGCTTTTTTTTCCACGGCTTAATCCAAAATCCCGATAACTTATTATTGCCATCCATGACGACTCTGATTTCTATAGGTTTACCCGATTCAAAATCTCCAATGAAACGGTAGATCACAGAATAAGACCCGTCGGTGGGTTTCCAGGTTTCCACATATTTCAGGGAGATAAAATCACCGAATTGACCACTTATAGATTCATAAACTTCTTCCTGAACTTCCGGCGTCAGTCCTAATTGTATCATCCGGGTTGCTTCATCGCCCGGTTGGTGGTAATCGCCGGTTTTCATTCCGGTCATCAATTTTACCGCGATATCTTCGGCAAGTAATTTTTGTTCCCGGTTGATATCTGCTTCATCCATTTTGGAATATTGCGAATCACAGCCA
>JAGLWX010000281.1 GCA_023133185.1 Fidelibacterota bacterium | reverse complement strand
CTGCTCTTAGTACGAGAGGACCAGAGTGGACAAACCTCTAGTGTACCAGTTGTACCGTCAGGTGCATAGCTGGGTAGCTACGTTTGGTTTGGATAAACGCTGAAAGCATATAAGCGTGAAACCGTCCTTAAGACAAGATCTCCCTCCTCCCGATTTATCGGGGGGACTTAAGGCTTCCCGTAGACGACGGGATTGATAGGTCATAGGTGTACGCACAGTAATGTGTTTAGCCGAGTGATACTAATAAGCCGTGCGTCTTGACCAAAACTTTTTATGAGTTAGATTCCTAAACGAAATTCATTTTTCCCAATGCAAAACTTTTCCGGTGACTATGGCAGAGGAGCAACACCCGATCCCTTCTCGAACTCGGAAGTTAAGCCCTCTTGCGCCGATGATACTGCTCGGGAGACTGGGTGGAAAAGTAGGTCGTTGCCGGGAATACTTTGAAAAAGACGCTTTGAAAAGAGCGTCTTTTTTTATTGTATCTTGAATCTTCCTTATTTATATTCAATTTATGAAGATAACTGTAGATAAATTATGTTACTTTTGTCCTATCTCACACCAATATTAATTAAACTCGTGTATTTTCACATTAGGAATTAAGAAGGAGTAAAATATGAAAACCATCATTATGCTATTAGCGTGTATCTTCATTTTCGCTCTGTCTCCTCTTTCTGCTCAGACGGGTGAATTGAGGTTGGAGACAATTTACTTCAATAACTTTGAGGTTTTTTACATCACTGATTTTGATTTTAACGAAGGAATGAATAATCCCGATATTTTTGAATATTCATTGAGCTATACTCCGCCTGACGGTGATGGGACACCCGGAAGCGGCACTCCTATTAATATCAGCATTGCGTTTGAAATGATTGCTGATATTCCCAGTCTGGGTTTAGATAACAGCCGCATTATTTATCTCAAAACACTACCTTTTCCGTTGAATGGTGAGGTGTCTATTTCAACGAAAGACCTTGATTTGAACATGTCCGGTATTTTTTATAACGATGGTCGGGAGCTTACCGGTATTCATAAAGATGAATTTGATTTTATGCCGGCAGAAGACTTTACTAATTTACAGACTGCGATTCTAAGCGGCGCTAAATTACCTGCGGGGAATTATATTTTTGATTTTACAGTAGAACCAGAGGATGTTGTCGGAAATGCTACAGTAAGTCAACATATGGTGGTCTCTGTTGCAAATCCATCGACTCTGGATTTAGTAGCACCTGGTGGCGATTTAGCGGATAATATTGAGATTTACTCTCTTTATCCTTTGTTTCAGTGGGAATCGATCGATTTTATGTGGACCGGACTTAATTGCCCCGAATGCGGTTATTCAATCCGGGTTTCTGAATACGATCCAATGCTGCATAGTGCAATTGATGAGGCATTGAATGATCAATCCAGTCTTCCCTATCCGGACAATGGTCTGTTTTATCAACTACCCGCAGAGATGGTCGCAGGCGGAGCAGATTTATATACCGCTGAAAATTCTTTTCAGTTTCCATTTACTGATGCGAAACCTTTGGAAGAAGGTAACAAATACGTATGGCAGGTGCATAAAACCTTCCCGACGACTTCGGGGTCTGAAACAGTTGAGAGTGGTATTTTTGTGTTTACTATTCCGGCTATGGGTGGCGAAGAAGGATCCGGTGGAACAACTCAATCGGGTGGCAGTAGTGTCTATCTCCAGATCCTGGAACAAATGATCGATGCGGATACATTCAATCAGTTCTTTAGTGGAGAATTAGAAGGATATCTGCCAACCGGCGTCGTAACCTTGAATGAAACTCAACAACTGACCCAGGATCAGTTGTCGGCAATCGCCGGACAGTTATTAGCCGGACAAATCACGATCAAATCTATTGGTATTGAATAATCAAAAAAATGGTGGGCATAGATTATGAAAAAATTACATCTTTTAATAGTGATTATATTTTTGCTGATTCTTTCAACACAAGCCTGGTCGGCTGACAAAATTGCTCTCACTTTAAAAGCCAGGGGTGATACCAGGCTCAAACGAGCTGATGGTGAAAAATTTAAATCCAATATCAAACCGGGCACATCATTATTTAATGAGGATCATCTAAAGACAGGCAAAGATGGCTATGCGGTTCTCGTCTTTTTAGATGATAAGTCCCAGATTAAAATACGGGAGAACTCTGAGATGATGATAGCCGGAACCCGTACAACCGAGGCGATCTCCAAACGGATTTCCATGCAGTTTGGCACTCTTAAAGCCGAAGTAAGTCCGCAGCGAAAAGGCGAATTTATAATCGCTACACCGACCTCTGTGGCTTCTGTCAAAGGAACGACATTTTGGGTGACATCCGACCCGGTTATGGGTGATGTATTTTATGGGGAGTCAGGATCGGTTGAGGTCACGAATAATGAAAGCGGGGCTGTGATAGTAGTGGGAGCAAATGAAACCGGTACTTCAACACCTGATGGACAGGTTGATGTGGAAGCGACCCCGGAAGGCGCAGCGCCTACCGATGAAGAAGATGAAGACGATGCGGAAACTTACAATCTATTAAGAATTCAGTTGCAGAATGCACAGGGCGATATAAAAGATATAAAAATTGAATATAAATAATTAAATTCCCCCCGGTTTTTAAATTTAAAAAAAAGGATAATAAATGGGTAGGAACGGGATAAGAGTATCTATCTTTCTTTTACTGATTAGTGGATTTGCCTGGGGACAGGCAACGGTTTTACATTCTCCACCGAGAAATGTTTTTATGAATTCACCAATAAAAATTGAAGCGTTAATCGAAGTCAGTATCGTTCAGGTTGAACGTGTTCGAATATTTTACCGTGAAGCCGGTCAAAATGCTTTTATCGAGGAAGAAATGGAGGAATATATGGGTGTTTATACCTGTAATATTCCCGCGGAGTATGTGATGGAAGAAGGTGTAGAATATTTGATCATGGCAGAATTATCGGATGGCAGCATGTCGGCGTTTCCGGAAGTGGATCCGTACAACGTGCCGATGTTTCTTGCCGTAAAGCAATCATCTGATATAAGACAACAAACTGTACAGGAGAGTTTTGACATTCAGGGCGGGATTCGGAGTGATATAATCGTACTAGGTCCTGAAGAAGGCGAAGTGGTTGCCGCCGAAGAAGTCGTATTAGCCTTTTCACTATTCAACACACCGGATGTATCCCTTGAAACAATTCAATTAGATCTTGATGGAATATCTGTTTTGAACCAGACCGAGATCAGTGAGGATATGGTTATATCGCGCCCCAAAAATTTAAGTCCCGGGCTGCATACCGCTAAATTGAATATGAAAAATCAGTATGGCGATCCATATTCTACGATAATTGTGAACTTTTCGGTTGTACGGACAATTAAAGAAGCACAGCGTATGTTTAAATATACCGGTCGTGTTACGGCTGAAGCCAATTCAGAACAGGTGCGCGGAATTCGCCAAAACATCAATTCTCTGCGTACAAATGCTTCGGGTTCTTACGATTGGCTTAAGTTTAATGCTAAAACTTTTATTACTTCTCAGGAAGACCCGGATAAACAGCCGAGAAACCGCTTTACGGTTGGTTTCAAGACCTCTGTGTTCGATTTGTCGTTGGGCGATGTAAACCCCCGATTTTCTGAGTTTGCCCTTCGTGGAAAACGGGTAAGAGGTGTTGATGCAAATTTAAAACTAAAATATTTCAATACTCATATTATTTATGGCGAGACCGTGCGGACGATTCAGGGTGCAATAAGTGATGAACCGGACTCGGTAGCAGGTGGCTTTCAATATAATCGCTCCGGATATACTTATTCGCAAAACCTTTTGGCTATTCGACCATATTTTGGATCGGGTCGGAATTTTCAGTTTGGCTTATCAGTGCTGAAAGCGATAGATGATACACTTTCGGTTAAAAAAGAATACGGTGGTATTAGGGAATCAAGCGATGTATCGATTGCAATGGAAGGTTCGAAAAAACCCCAGGATAATATTGTTCTCGGTACTGATTTAACCATTGCGTTTGACTCCAAACGATTTGTCTGGAAAAGTGATGCGGCAATATCACTATTGAACCGCGATATTTCTCAGGGTCCTATGACATTGGAAGAGCTGGATACATTTTTACCGGGTGATAGTTTGCGAGACAGTACTCTGTCATTGGGTGATAAGAATATCTCCTTAGAGGGTATTCCTGAGCCGGGCGATTTTGCCAGGTTCTTCATCATCAATGAAAATATTAAACCGCTTATGCCGATTGTCCCCGATACAAGCGGCGCGTTTGGGATGAAAGAGTTTCTGAATATGCCTTCCACGGCATTTAAAACAACCTTAAAACTAAATTATTTTAACAACTTTTTTGTCGTTCGATATCAACGGGTAGGACCGGAATTTTCATCGCTTGGAAATCCCTATCTCAGGAGTGATATTCAGGGATTTAATATTTCAGACAAGATCAAACTGTTTAGTAATAAGTTGTTTGTTACTATGGCATACGATCAGAAAAGGGACAATCTGAGTCAGGATAAAAACGCCACAACTACCACGACATCATTCAATGCGGGATTAGCATTGTATCCCGGTGGAGGATTACCGACGATCAACTTTAATACCATGCATTACGGACGTGAGAATGATTTAGGACTGGATGATATTGATACGACCTTTAATTATGATCCCGATTCGGTATTGCAATCCACTGTGTACAAAGATTTACGGGAATCCAATTCGACCATTCGCCAGGATTTTCGCATATCCCATATAGTGGAAGTGGCAGATATAAAGAATACGATTAATATCACATATGCAAATTCAGATCGAAGCGATCGGATTGCAAACCGTGTGCCCGGATACCAGTTTAATGAAACAAGTACATCTATGTTAGCCTTCGGAATAAATTCAAGTTTCCCCTTCCCCTTGAAAACAAATGTGAAATTCTCAACGAATACTACAAAGAGTACGCTGATTGAAAAACCGTATGAATTATTTACTTTGATGTTAAGGGGCAGGTACGAATTATTCGATGGTAAATTAGTGACCGAACTCGGTTACAATCTGACTAATGGTTCCGGCATGATCGATTTTACCAAGAACAATGTTTTTACGGGTGGCATGTACCGGTTTTTAGAGATGCACCAGCTGCGCTGGAGACTGCGCTACAGTTTGCTGAATGATAGATTGAGTAACAATACGTTCAACGATCTGAGTTTCATGGTCAATTATTCATTATTATTTTAACTCAATAAACAGTTGCTCAAATGAAAAAAGGTGCAATTAAAAAAACTGCATGGGGACTTCTCATTGCCTTTGTATTTTCTGTTGTAGTCTCCTTTATGTTAATTCTCGGATTATTCCGGGGAGCGGAACTTAAATCACTTGATTTCAGGTTTCGCTGGCGGGGACCTCAGGATGTTTCCCATTCGGATCTGATTATAGTAGCGATTGATCAGCAGACGTTTACCGCCTGTCGGGATCACTATCGCTATCCCCGTGAATATTATGCCACGCTGATTGATAATCTGAATGAAGTTGGTATCCGGCGGATAATGTTTGATATTCAGTTTACCGAACCGGATATGAAAAATCCTCTAGGTGATTCAATCCTGGCAGAGGCTGTTCGGCGGAATGGTAATGTAATTCTTGCCGGTAAAATTGATCGCGTACCAACACCCGGCGGTATATATGTGTATCCCAATGAACCGCTACCTGTACTTTTAGAAACCGGTAGTGAGTGGGGAGTTGTAGGAGAGTTACAAGACCCCGACGGTTTTCTGCGACGCTATTCTATCTTTGAATGCTACCAGGATAAACATAAATATACA
>JAGLWX010000280.1 GCA_023133185.1 Fidelibacterota bacterium | reverse complement strand
GGATCAAAAGTATTTTTTGCTGAAAATGGTTTTATTACATCACCGGAATATAAGTTCAGCGATGACGGGTATTTTATATTTCCAAAGTACGATGGAGATGAATCTGTAAAATTACAGGCTCACAGGGGGAGCCAGGGTTTTGAACAGACAATGTTAATCAATTACTATGGCCCGGCACGAACATATCCGACATTTTCATTGTCTTCGGTTTTGGATGACGCTGATTTTGATTTAAGGGATGAAGAAGATACCGATTATATGGAACTCTTTAAGAAAAATTCGATATATCCCTATGAATTACGATTGGCTTTGCTTTCCGATTCCACCTTGCAGATGGATGCGTTTACAGCATTAGCGCTGGGCGATACCGCCGGTGTTGAAAAAATATTGGATCAGGCAAATCCATTTAAAGATAAAATCGCTCTGATCGGTGTATCCATCGAAGAATTACACGATAACAAGTACACGCCATACTATAATTACGGCGGTGTGCGGATGCTGATGCCCGGTGTGGAAACCCATGCCCACGCCATCCAGACTATGCTTGACGGTAATTTTATCAAAACCCTGCCATTCTATCAGAATATCATTATCATTTTTGTAATTGGAATAATAACGTCTTTAATCGTCAGCATAGTCCGGCCGGTACTCGGTGGATTGTTTTCAGCCCTACTTGCCGGCGCTTATGTAGCAGGCTTAATGTGGATATTCATAGAGAAAAACACCTGGATTTACATGATTCCGGTTGTTGTCATTATTTTGGTGAGTTATGTAAGCAATTTAGTTTATCAGTTTATATCGGAACAGAAGGAGAAGAAGAAAATCAGGGGTATGTTCCAGACCTATATGAGCCCAAAAGTGTTGAAATATCTTGAAGATCATCCCGACGCATTCAGTCTTTCCGGTGAGAAACGTGAAGCAACAATGTTCTTCTCCGACGTTGCCGGTTTTACGACAATTTCCGAAAGTCTGTCAGCCGAAGAATTATCAGTAGTTTTGAATAAATATCTATCACCTATGACAGACATTCTGATGTCTTATGACGGGTATGTCGATAAATATGAAGGTGACGCCATTATGTGTGATTTTGGTGTGCCTATGGAAGACCCGGATCATGCCTGGAAAGCCTGCTTTGCTACGATTGAACAACAGGCAGCTCTCGTTGATATTCGTAAAGAGATTAAAAAGGTTCACGGTGTCGATATATATGTCCGAATGGGTGTGAATTCCGGTATTGTCAGCGCCGGCAACATGGGCAGCGCTCAGCGATTCCAATATACGGTGATGGGAGACGCGGTGAACCAGGCAAGCCGGTTTGAAGGCGCCAATAAACAGTATGGCAGCTATATGATGATTGGCGAAGAAACCTATAAACGAGCCAAAGATAAAATTGAAGTTAGAATATTGGACAGGTTGGTTGTAAAGGGCAAGTTGATACCAATTACAGTTTATGAACTGATGGCTAAGAAAGGTGAATTAACGAATGACCAGTCGCTGATCCGGGCGTATTTTACAAAAGGAGTCGAACTGTATTGGGACAGACAATGGGATGAGGCAATCGAACAATTTCAACAGTCAATTGATGTTACCGGCGATGATCCGCCATCAAAAGTATTTATCGGACGTTGTGAGGTTTATAAGGAAAATCCACCCGACGATAACTGGCATGGTGAGTTTGTTATGATGACAAAATAATCCGGTAAATACCGGGAACTATAATGGGTAGATGGTCGTATGAAAACAATCTACCCATTTTTATATATCCGAGCGGGTACATAGATTTGCAAGATAAAAAAACTTATTGGTTGGAAGTTAGATTCAACTACATTACATACGATATATAAGAAATTATTAGCCGGGATGTGAATGATGGGAATAAAAAAAGGTAAAATATTATGGGTGGATGATGAAATCGATCTC
>JAGLWX010000028.1 GCA_023133185.1 Fidelibacterota bacterium | reverse complement strand
TTTTTAGCACAAAAGGCCGGGAAAAGATATTCCCGAAGAATCATAAGGATGATATCCAAAATAATATCACAGGGATCATTCAGAAAAGGGGGCACAAATTGATCGTCATCAATAATATGCCGGATCATTTCCATATTATTATTGGATTTAGCTACAAATAGCGAACCCCTGCCGGGGTTAATACTGAGATTGTTTAAGCTAATGCCAATACGATTTTATCGCGGCGAAGAGTGGAGGCGGGGAGAATCGAACTCCCGTCCGAAAAAGAGAGTGGGAGAACTACTACGTGCGTAGTCTATTGTAAAATCTTACTTTTTCATCGACAATAAACAAACTTCCGAAAAAGCCAGTTCGCTAAAGTTTCATTCTTCATCCGCAAACAAAAGTGAAGAACTAGTCTGTATAATCGACGCCCTCAGACAACTTACAGACAAAGCTGCATGAGAACGGCCGCTTACCTAAGCGTAAGCGACGTTGCCAAATGAATTGGCACTTAAGGTTGTTCAGGTTTTTTAGCGTGGCCCTCCTGAAAACCACGGCACGCAATTCTTCGACTCTTCGATCCCGTCGAATCCATTCGCCCCCGTCAAAAAGCATTCAAACTTACATTCTATTTCTTTAAAATACAAAATCCGGATAAGTTCCTGCCGAAATATTATTTCTTGTTAAAGAATAAATATTGTAACAACTCAGCCGCAAACATGTCAGGTTTAATAATTTCCTTTTGGCAACAGGGCTTTACTTTATAGCCCTCTACATCACAACCCCGAGACGAAAATATAAACATTAACCAACTCCCTGTCCCTTTGGGGAATTTATTGAGTGGATTTGATGCTCCTCGTAACACAAATCACCTGTCCCCTTGGGGAATTTATTCGGTGAGTACTCCGACTAAAGTCGGGACGACAGGTAGAAGCCATTCTATCCCATCGAATAAATTCGATGGTTAATGTTTTTCTGCAGCCGAGTTAAGTGCCGTTGCGCAGCGCCTTTCCGACCTGTTTATCGACAGACTGTCAGGCGGGGAGCCCCGGAACGAGAATAAAACTTGCTCACTTTATATGGCTGAGTAGTTAATAATTTTTTACCTAAAGGTTGTATTTTCTTGTTGAAAATCACCTGAAAAGGAGTTATTATCCCTATGGCATGTCAATATATACAATTTTTCCATCGTACAACAACACCTTCATAGAAAGAATGTTTTAATATTTTGATGTTTCTTGCCAAAATCATTTCGGTTGTGCTTCATCCCTTTATCGTCTCTTCCACTACGTTTCTGATTTTTTTAATCTATTCGGATATTCCTGTTTTTAATCGTGTCGTTATAATGACAGTCGCATTAATAGCCACCGTCGTTTTCCCAATGCTACATGTCATTTCGATGAAAAAAAGAGGTGATACAATCAGTCTGGATATTCCAGAGCGCGAAAAACGCATTTATCCATTTCTATTGAATATTTTGATTTATGTTATCGCCCTGGGGGTTCTCTGGCTAATTCGATCTCCAAAACCAATTCTGATCCTGATGTGGGCTTATGCATTTAATACGACCGTCGCAGCCATCGTCACTCGATATTGGAAAATCAGCATTCACGGCATGGCGTTTGGCGGACCTGTTGCCGCTCTCGGGATTGTTATTTCACCTTGTTTTTGCTGGTTAACGCCATCTGCTTTATTAATTCTTTTTTCACGTGTAAAATTAAAAGCCCATACTCCCGCACAGGTGATCGCGGGATTCATTTTAGGGTTTTTACTAACCTATTTACATTTTAAATTACTAATGTTATTATGAGAAAAAGTGATGTTTTAGCCGTTATTCTTGGTGGAGGAAAAGGAACCCGGTTGTTTCCGTTGACGAAATACCGTGCCAAACCGGCGGTCCCTTTCGGCGGTAAATTCCGGATTATCGACATCCCCATCAGCAACTGCCTGAACAGTGGTTTAGATAAAATTTTTATTCTGACCCAATTCAACAGCCAGTCCCTGCACCGGCATATTTACAGCACATACCGTCTTGGCAGGTTCTCCGAGGGATTTGTCGATATTTTAGCCGCCCAGCAAACTACCGATAGTATGGACTGGTACCAGGGAACCGCTGACGCCGTTCGTCAAAACCTGTCTTTCATTGAAGAGGTCAACACCAAATATACAATCATTCTGAGCGGCGATCATCTTTATCGTATGGACTACAACGACTTTTTGAACACCCACATTAAGAACAATGCCGATATCACAATTTCCGTCATGCCGGTTTGCCGAAAAGACGCCTCTGAATTCGGAATTTTGCAAGTAGATAAAAATAACCGGGTTAAAAAATTCGTTGAAAAACCGTCTGAAGATATTTTAGATTTAGTCATTAGCCCCGGATTACCCAACAAAACCCCGTTCCTTGCATCGATGGGTATCTACGTTTTTACAACCATGACCTTGATTGACATTCTGAGCGACAATCCCAGCGACGATTTTGGCAAACACATCATTCCGGAAGCCATGCATAAACATACTCTTATTGCCCACCAGTTTAAGGGATATTGGCGCGACATCGGTACAATGGATTCTTTTTTTCACGCCAATCTGGAGCTGGCATCTTTCAACCCACCGTTTACTTTCTATGATGAAAAATACCCAATTTATACGCACGCCCGGTCTCTGCCGGGTTCCCGGCTGGACAATTGCACCATCGAACAAGCTCTTATGGCGGACGGCTGCTTTATTGAAAACAGCACCATGAAAAACGCTGTAATCGGCATCCGAACCATAATATCAAAAAATACTGAGATTGAAAACTGCGTCATTATGGGAGCTGATTTTTACGAGCATGACACAGTTGAAAATCTACCACATCTCGGAATCGGTAAAGATTGTGTGATTCACAATGCTATCATCGATAAAAACGCCCGTATCGGTAACAACGTAAAAATTATTAATAGCAAGAAAAAAGATGATTTTGACGGAGATCATTACTATATCCGCGATGGTATTGTGGTTATCCCCAAAAATACAATTATTGAAGATTTTACTGTGATATAAAACCAAACCATAGGAATCCCGTTATGGTTAAAATATTTAATCCCAAACAGACCGTTCTATTTCCCGACTTATACCCGGATCTTGACCTGCCGTCGATAACAACCCTTCCTGAATATGACAACGCTCTGAAAAACTTCATTAAAATATCAGATGTCGGGGCGTTCATTGAATTATATTTCACCGGTCTCGATAAATCCTATTCTATTTCCCTGTCCGAGCTGCAAATCCCGCGGCGATACCGGAAATCCCGCCATGACGCCAATTCCCCCGCATTTCATCTGTTTCCCCTGTCCATACGGAATCAACTCAACCGATTTAGATATGATGCGCGATCCTATTTTAATAAAACCAACAGCATTAAGACATCTTTCGGATATTTTTTATTCCGGCAATACTTTCACCTCTGGGACACACACAAAAAGCAATTTTTAACCAACGTTTCCGAATATTTAAACCGGGAAATCGGCGAAAAACGCTACCGGGAGTATTTTAAGAAAATCTGGTCAAGCGGCTCAATCTGGCTTAAAGAACATATAAAACGAAGATTTCATCATTTGCTGCCGCCCTACGATCTGGCTTTGATAGACGCAAAGCGCGTTCAACTGCAGAATGCTAACTCCACAATATCTCAATTAGACCGGGAAGACCCGGACTATTTCTTACATTGTTTTATTTTGAAGACAATGCAT
>JAGLWX010000279.1 GCA_023133185.1 Fidelibacterota bacterium | reverse complement strand
GATGAGATGATGGCAGGCAAAGACGGGCTGACGACCCTGGCTGAGATCAAGGATATCAAACCGGGGCTGCCGGTGATCATGATTACCAAGAATGAAGCGGAAAGCCTGATGGAAAAAGCCATCGGTCAGAAGATTACCGATTACCTGACCAAGCCCGTAAATCCCAGTCAGATTCTCATGGCCTGTAAAAAGGTTCTGGAAAAGCAGCGAATCTCTTCCGAGCATGTAACCCGTAATTACATGGAAGAATTCTATGCGATTTCCCGACGATTATACAATGATTTAAATAGTAAAGACTGGATTGAAATTTATAAAAAACTGGCTCACTGGGATATTGAGTTTGACGATCATCCCGATCTGGGATTGAATGAAACTCTTGAAAACCAGGTTCGTGATTGCAATATTGAATTCGGTAAATTTGTAGATAAACACTATACTGATTGGGTCAATGAAGATCCACACTTTCGACCGGCGCTGTCACCGGATATAGTCCGGAAATTTGTATTTCCCCGTCTTAAAAATAAGGAAAAAGTACTTTTTATCGTTATTGATTGTATGCGTCTGGATCAATGGCTGACCTTTGAGCCGCTACTCTACGATTTCTATAATATTGCGACGGATTATTATTTTTCTATTTTGCCCTCTGCGACGCCCTATTCCAGGAATTCTATCTTTAGTGGTATGTTTCCGGATGATATCCAGAAGAATTATCCCGATATATGGGAGAAAGATGGAGAAGAAGAGTTATCCATGAACCGGCATGAAGCTCAAATGCTCAATAATCTTGTTATGGAAGACCGTCCGGATTTACACCGTAATGTAAAGTACATTAAAGTTCTGGATGCAAATTCCGGCTGGTCGGCGGATAAAAGACTCTCAACCTATCTTGAGAATCCATTCATCGCACTGGTGGTAAATTTTGTTGATGTGCTGGCGCATCGCCGCTCCGACTCAGAAGTCCTGAGGGAGATCGTTCCTAATGAAGCCAGTTATCGCTCTGTTGTCAGAACCTGGTTTCAACACTCCTGGATATATTCGGTATTGAAAAAATTTGCCGGGTATGGTTTTACTGTTATTATAACCAGCGATCATGGCAGTATTCGGGTTCAAAACGATGTGAAAGTGATCGGCGATAAAGAAACCTCGACAAATATTCGCTTCAAGTATGGTAAAAATCTAAACGTTCATCAAAAATATGCTATGTTAGTAAAAGAACCTGAAAAATACCGTTTGCCGAATCTTGGGATTAATACAAATTACCTGATTGCCAAGGAAAACTTTTATTTCGTATATCCGACGAACTATCATAAATTCCAGTCCCATTATCGTGACACATTTCAGCACGGTGGAATGTCAATGGAAGAGATGATTTTACCGATTGTGACACTGACGCCAAAATAGAAATTATGATTGTTCTTGAAACTTGTTCGGCAAATGAAACGGAAGAGCTTGGAGAAAAATTGTCGGTTCTTTTAATGAAAGAGTCAGTTGTCGCATTTATCGGAGATTTGGCAACAGGAAAAACGACAATGATACGGGGTATTTGCAGAGGGTTGGAAATTCAGCAGCAGGTTGAGAGCCCGACATATACGTTGGTGAATGAATATGATGGTGACATTCCGGTATATCACATTGATTGCTACCGGGAACATCGAATAGAAGAATGGATTGAGTTGGGCATTAATGATTATTTTTTCAGTGACGGAATAACCCTGGTGGAATGGGCGGATACAATCGAAGAATTAATTCCCGATACGGCTATCCGGATTAAGATGAACCATAGAATCGATAGAAAAAATTGCCGGGAAATTCATATTCAGGCGCCGCCGGAAATTGAACGGCAATTGGAACGACGAATAAAGATCAGTTGAATCGATGAATATTTTAGGTATCGACACATCTACAGATAATTGCAGCGTCGGATTAGTCCGGGATGGTGTCGTTATTAGGAAGAAATCCGAGCGGGGGCGGTCGATGGCTTCAGAAAGGCTTGTATCTCTCATTGATGAAGTTATCGTTGAAATGATCCCTTTTGACCAAATTGACGCGATTGCCGTGAGTATCGGTCCGGGTTCTTATACAGGATTGCGGATTGGTTTGAGTACTGCCAAAGGATTAGCCCTGCCGGGACGGCTGCCGGTATTACCGGTACCGACGATGGCAGTTCTGGAAAGTGTGGCGCGGCAGGACATTGATTCCGATATGGTTTTACTGATTAAATCCCATCGTGATCTGGCATATCATATTCGATCAGACAGGGAGTGTTTTTTGGATTTGAAAGAAATGACAGTAAACTACGATTCTTTTTCAGAAATTTTTGAAAAATATAAAGACATATCGATGTTTGTCAGCCCTTCGATTATTGAATTCCCAACCGGAAAACAGGTACGTACAATATATCCGGAAGGTGATCATGTCGCATTATTGGCGCATCGTCATTATGAGCAATTGATTTCTCTCAGTAAGCCCGATTTGGAACCGCTTTATTTCAGTGAATTTGAGGCGAAAAAGTGGACGCCGCAGCCGCAATCCGGATAAGACGAGCCGATGAACGGGATATCGGAGAGATCATGATCATTGAAAAAATGTCATTTACTTCTCCCTGGACGGTTGATTTTTTTCGGTGTGAATTGTATAATCCGGTTAGTTTTTTTTATATTATTGAGGTTCGGAAATTGTTAGCCGGATATATTTTATTCTGGATTTTGAAAAATGAAGCCCATATTGCCAATGTTGCCATTCATCCGGATTTCAGGAAGAGAGGGTATGGCGAGTACCTGTTGCGATGGGCAATTGAGCGTATCCGGGGAAAAGGGGTAGCGACGATTACATTGGAAGTGAATGAAAAAAACAATGCAGCCCGAAATTTGTATGATAAAATGGGGTTTAAAATCGTTGGTAAAAAAGCGAAATATTACGAAAATAACGATAATGCTTTGATACTGGCTCGATTTTTAGAATGAGGTTTTTATGGTAGATTGGTTTAGAAGAACAAAAAAGGGATTGCTCGGGACGGAGAAAAAGGTAATACCGGACGGACTCTGGATAAAATGTCCGAG
>JAGLWX010000278.1 GCA_023133185.1 Fidelibacterota bacterium | reverse complement strand
ACCCAATGCCAGTATCACTTTCGTGTTTCCAGTGATGAATATATAAAAATGTTAATAGATGCTGAATACGAAGAATTCAATCGAAAATTACAATCCAACGATCCGCTGAAATTTAAAGATTCCAAGCGCTATAGTGATCGCTTGAAAACTGCGAAGGCAAAAACCGGCAAGTATGATGCAGTCGTAACCGTTGAAGGCGATCTTTCAAAACACCGTATTGTTTTATGTGTAATGGATTTTAAATTCATCGGCGGAAGCATGGGCTCGGTTGTTGGGGAGAAAATATCCCGGGCTATTGATCGGGCACGTGAGAAAAAATTACCCCTGATCATAGTATCATCATCCGGTGGCGCCCGTATGCAGGAAGGAGTGCTTTCTTTGATGCAGATGGCAAAGACCAGCGCCAAACTTTCTCAATTTCATGTAGAAGGCGGTCTGTATATTTCAATATTGACCGATCCGACAACCGGAGGCACTACCGCCAGTTTTGCAATGTTAGGTGATATAATTATTGCTGAGCCCGGAGCATTGATTGGCTTTGCTGGTCCCCGTGTCATCAAACAGACGATTGGAAAAGATCTTCCCGAAGGATTTCAGCGCTCGGAATTTTTAATGGATAAAGGCTTTTTGGATATCATCTGTGGACGCTCGGAATTGAAACGATTAGTAACCAGATTATTGGATTTTTTTATTGAAAACGATTAGACCCTATCTCTTGGTAACAAACGATGATGGTATCGCTGCGCCGGGCATTCATACGCTTGTTCAGGAATTAAGTAAAATTGCCGAAATTGTGGTCGTAGCTCCGGACAGTGAGAAAAGCGCAGTCGGGCATGCTATTACATTATCCGATCCAATTCGTGTTAGCTGTTTCAAAAAAGGCAATAACTGGGAGGGTCATGCCGTCTCAGGAACACCGTCGGATTGCGTTAAAATTGCCGTTGGCGCATTGCTGGAAAGACGCCCTGATATGGTGATTAGCGGAATTAACCTGGGATCAAATGCCGGGATAAACGTGATTTATTCCGGAACGGTATCCGCCGCCACCGAAGGGACGATTCTTGAAATCCCGTCAATAGCAGTATCATTAGCAACATATACAGATCCGATATTTGAGCCGGCTGCACGTTTTGCGGCAAAAATGGTGAAGATCGTACTGTCGAAAGGACTTCCCGAACGAACTTTACTGAATATCAATGTTCCGAATTTGCCGGAAGATGAAATAAAAGGGGTCAGGATTACCCGGCAGGGAATGGCTAATTTTGCGGAAACCTTTGATAAACGGGTTGATCCGCGCAACCGGGTTTACTACTGGATGGACGGAAAAAAGGAAGAACTCCTGATGGATGATGATGTGGATGACGAAGCTATCAAAAACGGCTACATCTCTATTACACCCGTTAAATATGATCTGACAAATTATGATGTTATCGATACATTGAATAACTGGTTGCCGGAGATTGAAAAACGATGAATCAAACCGGTAAAGTATGGATTGTAGATTTCGGTTCCCAATATACACAACTGATTGCCCGGCGGGTCAGGGAACTATCGGTCTATTCTGAAATAGTCATGCCTGCCGTACAACCTTCGAAAATTCGAGAAAACGGGGTGACTGCCCTGATATTATCCGGAGGTCCGTCAAGTGTCTATGAAGATAAAGCGCCGGATATTAATCCTCAAATATTTGAATTGGGGCTGCCTGTGCTCGGGATTTGTTACGGATTACAGCTGATCTCCCGTCATTTCGGCGCCAAAGTTCACTCCGATAACAGGCGAGAATATGGACGCAGTGCTATTAGCTTCCGGAAAGAATCTACTCTGTTTAATAATGTCAAGGATAACACTACAGTTTGGATGAGCCACGGGGATCATGTAGATTCCGTACCGGAAGGATTCGACGTTATTGCAGTGTCCGGGAATAATGCGCCGGCTGCACTGGCGCATAGAGAGAAACCTTTGATGGGTTTGCAATTTCACCCGGAAGTGGTTCATACGATCGAGGGAAGAAAAATTCTTAAGAATTTCCTTTTTGGAATAGCGAAACTGAAAAAGGACTGGACATCAGAACGTTTCATAGATCAGACAATAGTTAGAGTTCGGGAACAGGTTGGCAATGAAAAAGTGTTGATGGCATTAAGTGGCGGAGTGGATTCTTCGGTCATGGGAGTTCTTCTCTATCGCGCCATCGGGAAGCAGTGTGTTCCTGTATTTATTAATAATGGTTTATTACGTAAAAATGAACAGTTTGAAGTTGTCCGCAAACTGAGACATGATATGAAATTACCGATTCGGATGTATAATTATTCCACGTCATTTCTATCAGCGCTTAGGGGTGTGAAAAATCCGGAACGGAAGCGCAAGATTATTGGTCGTCAGTTCATTAAAGCCTTTGAAGAGATCGCTCAGAAATACCCGGGTCTGAAATATCTTGCCCAGGGAACTCTTTATCCCGATGTAATCGAAAGTCGCTCTGTAAATGGTCCCTCGCAGGTGATTAAAAGCCATCATAATGTCGGTGGATTACCTAAACGGATGAAGCTCAGCCTGATCGAACCCTTTAACAGTTTATTTAAGGATGAGGTTCGCAAAATAGGTAGAGAGTTGGGAATCCCTTCCGTGATACTGAATCGCCACCCATTTCCGGGTCCCGGACTGGCGGTAAGAATCATCGGTGAAATTACGCCTTATCGTTTATCCGTATTGCGGAAAGCGGATGATATATTTATAAATGAGTTAAAATCTTCAGGGGAATATAATAAGGTCTGGCAGTCCTTTGCAGTATTGATTCCTGTTAAAACGGTTGGTGTAATGGGAGATCAGCGCACGTATGAAAATGTAATCGCATTACGCTCCGTCAACAGCAGTGATGGTATGACTGCCGATTGGTCGCCTCTGCCGCATGGTGTGTTGAGTCG
>JAGLWX010000277.1 GCA_023133185.1 Fidelibacterota bacterium | reverse complement strand
AAAATTGGTTTGGCTTATATGACAAGCGATGAGATATACGAAGATTTTAATCATGGTTTGCAATATGTGCCTGATGCAAATATCGAAAGACACAATATAGGACGAAATCTAAGTTTGAAGCTGACCCATTCTTTATCAAGTAAGACTTTTTACGAGCTCAGTTTTACTAAGTATCTCAAACGGTATTCGCATAAATTATTTGATGACGAGGATGACCCGCGATATATTGATACCCATTATTGGGAACACATTGAGAGAGACAATCCTTACTATTGGTTTACAGATCATTCGATTAATACAAGCCGTTTTTATAGACAGACGGACACACGAGTTGCCAAATTTGACTTAACTTCCCAAGTTACGGAATTGCATCTGATAAAAATTGGCGGCGAAGCCAAATTTCATCGGTTAGAGTTGGATGGATATTCGATTTTTGACGATCCTTATGTTAGCGATTCAGTATTTACTCCCTTTATTCCCCAAAAAGATGTTGAAGATAAGAAATTCGGTGCATTTGGACGGGATTACTATTTACACAAACCGAAGGAATTTTCCGCTTATTTTCAGGACAAGCTGGAATTTCAGAGTGTTATTATTAATATAGGATTACGGTGGGATTATTTTGATGCAAATGTTTTAATTCCGGCAGATCCAAAAGAGCCGTATATTGATAATCCACGTAATCCGGTGCTTGATTCGCTTTCACTTAGTGAACGCGAGGAGTTCTGGTGGAAAAAAACAAGTATCAAGACGCAAATCAGCCCGAGGTTTGGTGTTGCCTATCCTCTAACCGATAAAGGCGTGTTGCATTTTTCTTTCGGTCACTTCTTCCAAATTCCTAATTTTGAATTATTGTATACTTATCCGGGATATAAGATACCTGAGACAAGCGGAAGATTTGGCATCGGTGGAAATCCTGATATGAAACCACAAAAGACAGTTATGTATGAGCTCGGAATGCAACAGGAAATAATATCAAAACTGACAGTTGATTTAACAGGATTTTACCGTGATGTAAGAGATTGGGTTTCCACTGGTGTTCCGATTGATATCGGAGGCGGTACGGAATATGTTATTTTCGAGAATAAAGACTATTCCAATGTCCGAGGAGTGATCCTTTCATTGGAAAAGAAATATCAAAATAATTATTGGTTTAATCTGTCATATACTTATCAAGTTGCGGAAGGCTCGAACTCCAATCCCGGAGATGCGTTCGGGGCGATGCAGGCGAACCGGGAACCGCGGAGGTATATCATTCCTTTAGAATGGGATCAGCGGCAAACTCTCAATGGGTCAATCTATTACGGCACTGCAAAATATGGGGCGACTTTAATTGGTCGTTATGGCTCCGGTTATCCATATACACCATCGATTTTAACAGCCACCAGACAGGGAGCAAGCGCATCAATTCAACCTGAAGAAAACAGCAGACGAAAACTAACAACATGTGAATTTGATCTGAAGCTGAATAGAAAACTGAAAGTATTTAATTCTGAAATATCTGTTTATGTAGATATTTATAATCTGTTAGATACACAAAATGCGATAAATGTTTGGGGCACTACCGGAAAAGCTGATAGTGGATTAGAAGAACTCAAGGCAGACGAAAGCAGCAGAAACTACTTGCAAGAAAACAGAATTAATACGGTATCTGAATACTTTACTCATCAGGAATGGTATTCGGCTCCCAGAAGAGTTATTATAGGCGTAAATTTTTCCTTTTAATTTGAGGTAACGGGGTATGAAGTTTAACAGATTGGTTTTACCTATTTTAATTGCGTCAATTCTATTTGCACAACATATTCCGAGTAATGAGCGTGGCGATGCCAATTACCGGAGACAAACAAATATTGATGGTAATAAGGTGCGCACATCGATTTTTAATTATGGCGTAACCGGAAGACCATCGGCTGGAGCTCAATATGTTCCCTATGAATGGCCGAAAAATACACGGCAGCACTATATTGCCATGACCCAGATTTGGGTTGGCGGCGAAGTAACTGATGTAAACGGCGAAATCAAGAAGATTGTAAATATTGCTAATGGTCGCACCAGTCCAGCCGGAGAAAGTTGGAATTTTGAGCCGGTTCCGGGCTATCTGAATCCGGAATCAGACCAGATAGCCAAAAGCGACGAACTCGAGACATGGCCGGGTTATTGGCCGGATAAATCGGACGATGAGGTTGATCCGGGTTGGCAGGGTTCCTGGAATGGTTATTTTGGGAAAAATAAATTCAATGCCGACCAGGAAATCTACTTTAAAATTTCGGATGACTATTATAAAAAACCGGACTTTAACTATTATCCTGATTCGACAGATTTAACCCGCGGCGGGCTTGGAATCCTTGTCGGCGTCAGGGTGATGGAATGGTCTCAGGTTCTGGTTGAGGATGTTGTTTTTATTCTTTATGAGATTCAAAACGATGGAACAGAAGACTTGGGAAAGGTTGCATTTTGTATCTGGTTGGCTGATCTTGTAGGAGGCGACGGCGATTCGGGCGATGACTCACCGGATTTCGATCTTCAGTATAATATTGCCTGGTGCAAAGACAGTGATGGGATTGGGAATATTGAAGCCTTTGGTTCAGATCCGGTCGGGGTTGCTGCAATTGCTTACCTTGAGACGCCCGGCAATTCGAAAGACCGTATTGACAATGACGGCGATGGCGAAAATAATAATCCGAAAATAACCGCTGAAATGCTTAAAGATGAAATTCCATTTAATGGAATCGATGATAATGATAACGGGATTATTGATGAAGATAGCACCCACATCGCTTTTGGAACTTTTTCCGAAGGATTCGGATTTGCCGACCATATCGACAATGATGGTAACGGCGAATTGGAAAGCCCTGAAATAACTCAGGAAATGATTACGGATGTACAGGCTGATAAATGGAAACGTTGGCCGCCATATCCTGAAAGTGACACGTTAACACCCGAAGTGATCCACTTGATTGATGTCGGTTCGGAAGATATTGGTTGTAAGTTCGCCGATTTTATCGATAACAACGACGATGGTGAAGACGATAGTCCGGTTATTACACAGGCGATGATCGAAACCGCGGCATTGGATACGCCATATTACCGCTACAAAGTACCCGGCACTGAAATTGTCTTATACGATGTGAAAGCCGAAGATCTGGGGCTTAAATATGCCGATGGAATTGATAATAACGGGAATGGCGCTATTGACGAAGGCATCGATGAAGGCATCGATGAGATGATCGATGAATCGCGAGAGGATTATATTGATAATGATGACGACTGGAATCCCTTTTATGATGATGTTGGACTGGATGGTGCTGAATTGACCGGTGATCCAGGTGAGGGAGATGGCAGACCGACTTCAGGAGCAGGGACAAATTTTCCCGGCGAGCCTAATATAGATAAGACTGACGTCTCTGAATCCGATCAGATTGGTCTGACGGCAGTTGCGTATGATCGCGCAGGTGCGATTAACCTCAGTTCCGATAATACGCTCTGGCGAAAATATTTAACACCCGGAAAGTTCTGGCAACCGCCGCCGGGAGGACTTTCGGGAGATTATGATCTTTTTGTCACTTCCGGATATTTTCCTTTGAAATCCGGGCAAACCGAGCGGATTTCCATGGCTGTTTGTCTGGGCGCTGATGAAGACGATGCAATCCGTAATAAACTGATTGCCCAAAGAACCTATGATGAAGATTATCAGTTTGCCAAACAACCGATTCCGCCGAAGGTTACAGCAGTTGCCCGCGATGGTAAAGTCACTCTCTATTGGGATGATGTTTCTGAAAGAACCTTCGATTCATATATGTTTGGCATTGGTTCTCCGGGATACGATTTTGAAGGTTATAAGATATTTAAAGCCACAGATACCGGATTTAAAGATGCTTACTTAATCACTGATGCAGTTGGGACGTTGACATTCCATAAACCTATTTTCCAGTGTGATTTAGCTGATGGAATTAAAGGTTATCATCCGGTTGATATTAACGGAGTAAAGTATCATCTGGGAGATGATACTGGAATTAAGCATAGTTTTGTGGATACCGATGTTCAGAACGGGCAGACCTATTATTATGCGGTAATTTCATATGATTTTGGGGGTGATATATCAAATAATATCCCTCCGACTGAGTGTAATATAATGTTGACAATCAACTCAGCTACGGGCGACATTGAAAAGAAAGGTTCAAATGTGGTGGTTGTAATACCGGAAGCGCCCGCAGCCGGCTATATAGAAGCGAATATAGTTGACATCCGACTGGCTCAAGGAATGACAACTTCTGAGGTAGGTTATCAAATTGTTGATCCTTCCGAAGTATTGGATAACCGTACCTATCGAATTACTTTTGAAGATACTTTATGTTTAAATCAAAGTACCGGTTTGGGTTATGATACCCTGAAAACCAAATCTTATACTCTCGAGGATATTACTTATTCTGCAGAACCTGAGACTTTAATAGATAAATGCCGGCAATTACAAACCGATGATGAGCAACCATTAATTGACGGATTTCAACTTATATTTACGAATAAAGATCTTATTGATGTTAACTATGCCGAATCGCATTGGAGCAGTGATAGCTTATGGCGCTTCGTCACTGAAGTTTTTCGGTATGCCAGCCCACCGACTATCGGCAGACCGTACCCGGCGGATTACAGGATTGAATTTGGTCAGCCTGGCATGGATATATCTACTGATTATTGGTGTGGATTAATAGGATTACCATTTCCTTTGGGTTATAATTTTCCACCTGTACCGGTTGACTTTACAGTAAAGAAAAAAGTTGACGTCACCGGAGTAGATGAGCTTGATTGGATAAAGATACCTTTTGCTTTTGGAGACTACTCTCCCCGCGGGAATCCCGATGGTATTCTAAACGCTGATTCAGTAGAAAGTGACTGGGTGATCTTTCTTGATGATACGACTGAAAATGGTAACCTTATCGGAACATGGCGTTTCTCACTTGATGCACCGCGACCTTTTGAAGAATATCATATTTACCCACCTCAGGCTGGAGATACAGCCTTTATTGTAATCAATAAGCCCTTTATGTCAACTGATGTTTTTGAATTTACCACTTATGCCTCACATATTGATATGGCACTTGCAAAAAAGAGTTTGAAAAAGATTAAAGTCGTGCCGAATCCCTACTTTGCCGCTGCGGGATGGGAAGCGAAAAATCCTTTTGTGAGTGGACGGGGACCACGGGCGATCCATTTTAACCATCTACCGGCTGAATGCACAATCAGGATTTATACGGTTTCCGGGGAAATGGTGAAGAAAATAGAACACAAAACGACTTATAATGATGGTTCTGAAGTATGGGATTTGCTGACCAGGGACAATTTATCAGCATCCTACGGTGTATATATTTATCATGTTGATGCTCCGGGAATAGGTGAGCATGTTGGGAAATTTGCCATAATTAAATAGGTGTGAATTATGATTATTAAAAAGATATGCCTGACATTAATTTTGATTTTAGCTCTTCTTTCTCATTTATTCGGGGGAGATGTCGTAACAAAAACAGGAACAACAGCTGCTAAATTTTTAACGATTGGCATCGGCTCACGAGCGAACGGAATTGGAGATGCTTTTGTCGGCATTGCTAATGATGCAACGGCAATGTATTGGAATCCTGCCGGTATTGCTCAATTGGAGCAAATGGAATTCGTCACAAACTATAGTCAGTGGATCGCTGACATCAATCTGACTTATATGGGATTAGTTATTCCTTTACAGCAATACGGTACAATCGGACTTAGTGCTACTCATATGGGGATTGGTGAGATGGAAGTTACAACGGAAGCTAATCCCGAAGGTACCGGAGAGATGTTTAAATCGGGCAGTTATGCAATTGGTTTTACCTACTCAAAAGTTCTTACCGACAGATTTTTCCTCGGAGGCAATATAAAATATATCAATGAATATATTATGAATTGCGGGGCAGGAGCTTTTGCAGTGGATATCGGTACGCTTTTCATTTCGCCTTTCAAGGGAATTCGATTTGGCGCCAGTATTTCTAATTTTGGCGGAAAGATGCAGATGACCGGTTCTGATCTTCTGGTCACCAAAGATATCGATGAGACTATTCATGGTAACAATGAAAGTGTAAATGCTTATCTGGCAACAGATGAGTTTGATCTGCCACTTTTACTGCGGGTCGGTTTATCGGGTGATCTGGGTGACCCAAAATATATTCGTACAACCTGGGCAATTGATGCGGTTCATCCCAATGACAATTCGGAATATCTGAATATGGGTGTGGAAATGGGTTTCTGGAATGATGTATTGGTATTAAGAGCTGGTGTAAAATCTCTTTATATGGATTACCGGGATGAAAGATTTTCGCTGGGCGGAGGAATCCATCTTCCTCTCGCGAATAA
>JAGLWX010000276.1 GCA_023133185.1 Fidelibacterota bacterium | reverse complement strand
AAAGTATGTTAACAACAAAAGGAGAACTATCATGAAGAAAATTGCAACAATTTTCATGGTTTTAGCGTTGCTATCGTTAGCCTTTGCCGATGTAAATGTTACCTTTATGGTAAATACAAGTACATCGTTAGATGGCGCCACCGATTCAACCTGCGTAATGCATGTACGTGGTGATATGAACAGCTGGGGCGATGGCAACCCATTAACAAACGTCGGTGGTGACTATTGGGAAACCACGATCGTTTTAGCCGCTGGAACGTATGGGTATAAGTTTACATATACCGATAATGTTACCGGCGGTGTCAAATGGGAAGACAATATTGGTGGAAACCGTTCTGTTACAATTGGTGACGCGGACACTGTTGTAGCTCTTGCCTATTTTGATAACCTGACCGGGCCATATACTGCCACTGACAGTGTAGATGTCTGGTTCCGTGTAAGCACAGCGGGTATTATCGGATATGCCGGTGAAACTATGAATGTACGCGGTGGAGTTGCTCCTCTAGATTGGGGAACTTCTATTGCATTTACTCAAGAAGATGATTCTGAATTCTGGTCTGGTTTAGTATCATTTCCGTCAACTTCTATAGGTACAACAGCGGAGTATAAGTTCCTGCAAGGAGATGGTTGGGAAAGTTTATCTGCCAACCGTTCTCTTGTTTTGGGGGCAGATACGACATTGGCATTTAAATATTACAGTGATACGCCACCGATTTCGGAAATTGATACATTTAAAGTAACGATTGTAATGAATACCAGCACAATGGATAATATTACCGATTCCACCGCACTCTTTTTTGTAACCGGAAGTTATGATGGCTGGGCTCATGATGACGATACATTGAAAATCGTCGGTGATTATTGTTCCAAATTGTTTGAATTCGTGGGACCAAGTAGCGGTCTCGATCTGGAGTTCACTTTCTTTTACAGACTGTTGGCTACGATCGATCAGCAGAGCTGGGAAGGCATATCAAATCACAAACCGACTGTAACTTCTGATACTACACTGGTTTACTATTGGAAAAATAATGAGACTCCGCCTTATACATCGACCGACAGCATTGATGTGTGGTTCAGAGTGAATATGGCAGGTGTTGCGGATTATGACGGCACTTCTCCGGTAGGCGTCCGTGGGTCGATTCCGTTGGATCCAAGCTGGGAACATGCAGAAGAACTTACTAAAGAAGGTGATACGGATTATTATTCCGGATTGATCTCTTTCCCGAATGCCGATATCGGTGATACGATTCAGTATAAATTTGTCTGGGGTCCGCTGGCAGGATGGGATAATGTTCATTGGGAAGCTCCTAAAGATGATACGTTCAATGGCAATAGATATTTTTATCTAGGGTCGGATACCACCCTTGCATTTAAATATTTCAGTGATGAGCCGCCAACGGGAGTAGAACCGCAGACTGCGGCAGTAGTCTTCTCGGTAGGTATGGCAGCTTATTTGGACCTCGGCTTGTTTAGCGAGGCTCGTAAAGACTCCATGCAGGTCAGAGGAGGCTTTAACGGTTGGAATGATGGGGATCCCTTAAAATGTAAAATGACCAAACAACCGGGAACTTCGATTTATACCCTGATTGCTCAAATTACAGATTTTCCGGACAAAGAGATTGAATACAAATATTACATGAAAATGTCTCAGGAATCGATTGATTATTGGAAGACACAAGGAATTAGTGATATTGTTGGAGACTGGGGATATGAAGTACCTCCCACAAGAGGTGGGGGTAACCGGCTTCTGATCTTCGAAGGCGATCCCGCTAATTATCAGATATTAGAGGTTGAAGCTTATAACGGATTACCGCTTCAGGGAATTATCCCTGCTGGAACAACAGTGCCGGTTACATTTAGTATTGATATGAGTGCTGCACCTGGGTTCAATTCTGCTACAGATTCCGTAATGTTTAATTTCAAAGATGAATGGCAGGTTAACGCTCTGGTGCTAAGAGACTCTGTTCTGGAATATACTGATGACAATAGCGACGGTACCTATGAAATCACTATTGATTTTTTCGGACCGATAGCCTATACTCTTATTTATACCGTAAGTTTTGCCGGTCCTGATGGCGCTACCGAAGAAGGCGGCGGTTTTGAATTTGGCCGCTTCCGTTGCCGCTATATCCAGCCCGCTACACTCGATCCGGTTAGCTGGCCGGCCGCTCATGCATGTCCGACAGATGTATTCACGGAAGATCCACCGCTTGATGTTGAAAACCCGCCTTTGGGTGTAGTAAAAATCGACGACGAAGTTGTTGTACCGGAAAGATTTGTATTGGAACAGAATTTCCCGAATCCCTTTAACCCGACTACGGAAATTCGTTTCTCAATACAGCGTTCGGATAACGTGACCCTTACCGTCTATAACATGTTAGGGCAAATGGTCACAAAAGCGGTTTATAACAATCTACAGGTTGGTCAATATACCTACATGTGGAATGGCACGGATATGCATGGAAATTCGGTTGCATCCGGCGTCTATTTTTATGAACTGCAAGCTGGTAATCAGTTCCGTGATATTAAGAAAATGGTCCTGATGAAGTAACTCTGGTAATGTGAAAAGAGCGGAGGTAATTCTCCGCTCTTTTTCCATTTAAATAGTAAAAAGTATTTGCGTGAAGCATCTTTCACTATAGATAATCCGGATCGCGGAGTTCCTGAAGTAAACTTGATAACTCCGACCGATGGAGATGCAGATCGGTACAGATGTCATCAATTATTAATCTCGTTTGAAACCAGTGTTGATGGAGACATTACGCGGAAAATTTTGGATTCTCAAAGGTAAAAAGCATACTTTAACTTTAG
>JAGLWX010000275.1 GCA_023133185.1 Fidelibacterota bacterium | reverse complement strand
GCTGGGCAATGGATACCGACCTGTCTGATGCCGATGCTTCATTCCGGGGCGAGGATGGTAATGACTGTAGTGGCTACGCTGTTTCAGGAGCCGGCGATGTCAATGGAGATGGCTATGACGACTTTCTTATCGGTGCTCATGGAGATGATGATGGCGGCAGTAGTGCCGGTCAGACCTATCTGCTTCTGAGTTCTGTTGATATAGCCGGAACCGCTGCGGCTATTAGCGATGATACCTGGCATCATGTAGCCGGGACCTTTGACGGAAGCAATGTCAAGATCTATGTTGACGGGGTATTGAAAGACACCGAGGAAAGAACAGCCAATATCGTAAGCACCACTGCCGATTTGAACATAGGCATATTCAGAGACGGTGTCAATAAAGAATTCAAAGGCAAGATTGATGAAGTCCGCATCTGGAATGATGCGCGCACAGAAACCGAAATTCGCACCAATATGTGCAAAACACTTGCAGGGAATGAAACCGGTTTGGTTGCCTATTATAAAATGACTGATGGTTCCGGTACTTCTTTAACAGATAATAGTACAAATTCAAATACAGGAACCCTTACCAATATGGATGACTCCGACTGGGTAACTTCCGGTGCAGCGCTTGGTGATGCCAGCACTTATGATTATTCTACCCCAACGAGTGTAAATCTTGCTTCTGGTTATGGAGATGATGTTACGGTTGGTACAATCGTCGGTTCACCTAATGGTGTTCAAATTTATCGAGTCGATTCCGCACCCAATGTCACAACACCTCCGGGAGGACTGGATCAACTTTCTCAATCACACTACTTTGGAGTTTTTGTGGTTGGAGGAACAAGCCCCACCTATACACTAACCTATAATTATGATGGACATCCGGGTATTTCAAATGAGAATAATCTCGAACTTGCTTCCAGAAGTAATAATGCAGCTGCCAGTTGGACGGATTTGAATGTAACCCCAGATACGGAAGCGAATACTCTGACAAAGACCTTACAAACCGGAACAGAATATATTTTAGGTTCTACAGGGGATAATTCTCTTCCAGTTGAGCTCGCCTCTTTCACCGCAACTGCCGGTAATGGGAAGGTTAAATTACATTGGATCACCGAAAGCGAAATAGAAAATCTCGGCTTCAATATGTACTGCAGCGCAAATTCTAATGTTAAATTTTTAATTATTAATGATGAATTAATTCCCGGAGTGGGAAGTTCTTCTCAGCGACATGAATATGAATACGTGGACAAAGGTTTAACCAATGGAGTTACATACCGGTATAAATTAGAAGATGTGGACTACAGCGGAAATACCGAATTACACGGTCCCGTATCCGCCACACCGATTGAAAGCGCCTTTCCTGCCGAATTCCGCCTATACCCGAATTATCCCAATCCGTTTAATCCAGTTACGACGATTTCTTATGATTTGCCTGATGATGGTTTTGTTGAGCTATCTGTTTACAATATGCGGGGAGAAAAGGTAACAACACTCATGCAAGGCAACCAGGAAGCGGGTTCGTATCGGATGAATTGGGATGGGACAAGTCAAAGCGGCGATATGGTGGCTTCGGGAATATATTTTCTTCGGATTGCCAGCGGGAGTTATTCCAGGACCAGTAAAATGATTTTTATTCGATAGATTATATGGAATACGCTGACTGTGTCAGTGTAACAGATAGAATATACTCCAATTCTCCATTTCAAATTGCAAATATCAAATATCAAATTTTCCCAGAGGGACGCCTTTGGCACAGATTTCATCACTCCCCTGTAGAAATAGGCTCCACTTCGTTCCGCATTTCACCCTAAAGAAATAAAAAAATATTTCATAGGGTAAACAGGGCAGGCAATTCTCCATTACTCCGGTTCTCCATTCTCCGGTTTCCTTCCTCCGTTCTCCCTTCTGCGCCATTTATTAATAAACTTTCGCAAAGATTTAACCCCGTAAAAGCTGAAAATGAAAATTGGTTTATTGGTTGAATTGATTAAAACTGGGGGTTAATCTTATTGGCTCTCGTTGCTCTGTGTTGTGACGGAAGATAAAACCTTCAGAAGGTT
>JAGLWX010000274.1 GCA_023133185.1 Fidelibacterota bacterium | reverse complement strand
CACTATAGTCATAAGCATCCTCGCCCCGGAATGAAGCATCGGCAGCGGACAGGTCGGTATCCATTGACCAGCCTGAGGATTTACCGAGTATGAGATAGGTCTGACCTGCCCAATTGCCGCCATCCTCATCTCCATAAGCACCGATAATAAAGTCGTCATAGCCATCTCCATTAACATCGCCGGCACCGGAAACAGCGCAGCCACTGCGGTCATCAGCATCCTCGCCTATGAAGGAAGCATCGGCATCCGACAGGTCGGTATCCATTGCCAAACCGGATGCTTTACCCAATATCAGATAAGTCTGACCGGCATTACTGCCGCCATCATCATCATAACGAGCACCGATAATAACATCGTCATAGCCGTCTCCATTGACATCGCCAACTCCTGAAACAGCTTGGCCACTATAGTCATAAGCATCCTCGCCTATGAAGGAAGCATCGGCATTCGATAAATCATGGTCCATTGACCATCTGAGTCCATTACCAAGGATATAATCGGGGTTTTTGTGAAAACAGATCCAGGTGATAGTTACCTTTTATCAGGATGGTTTCAAGGGTCTTGCTCTCGCTTGCTCCCGCCCTGTTCACCCACGCCTCGACTGTAATTGCGGTGGTAGGATTCAGACTCGCATGGTTGCCGCAATCCACATAATCATTCACACCGTCAAAATCCAGGCAGTTGTTTTGGGCTGCCAAAAACCCGGAGCAAATAATCAAAATCCAACTAATTAAAAGTATCTTTTTCCCCGACAAATTCCCGAAAAATCGGGATCCCGATACATCGGAAGGATTAATCATTGATTTTAACATTTCATTCAACATTTTTCCCTCCAAAGATTCATAATTTTTGATTCATAAAAAGTGACCGGCTGTTCGCTGGATGTAAAAATCCCCTAAACAGTATCTTGTCAAAGCTCTCTGAGGAATAGGTTTCCATGATTGTTATTTTTAATTTAACACACTTGATGAATAAAATGTAAATATTTTTTCCTCTCATCACGATGCTCTGCGTCGTGGCGGAACCGCCCAACGAGAATAAACCAATTTCCAACCCGGCTACTGACGTGGAATAGAAACCAATTTTCAGCGGAGCCAAATTGGTTTCAGCTTTTACGAGGTTAAATCTGTGCCAAAGGCGTCCCTCTGGGAAAATTTGATATTTGATATTTGCAATTTGAAATGGAGAATTGGAGTATATTCTATCTGTTACACTGACGCAGTCAGCGTACTCCATATAATCTATCGAATAAAAATCATCTTATTCGTCCTGGAATAACTCCCGCTGGCAATCCGGAGAAAATATATCCCAGAAGCAACCATATCGCCACTTTGACTTGTCCCATCCCAATTCATCCGATACGAACCCGCTTCCTGCTTGCCTTGGATGAGTGTTGTTACCTTTTCTCCTCGCATATTGTAAACAGATAGATCAACAAAACCATCATCAGGCAAATCATAAGAAATCGTCGTAAATGGATTAAACGGATTGGGATAGTTCGGGTATAAGCGGAATTCGGCAGGAAAGGCGCTTTCAATCGGTGTGGCGGATACGGGACCGTGTAATTCGGTGTTCCCCGCTATAGTCCACATCTTCCAATTTATACCGGTATGTTACTCCGTTTGTCAAGCCCTTATCCACGTATTCATATTCATGCCGTTGAGATGAATTCCCCGCTCCCGGAATTAATTCATCATTAATAATTAAAAATTTAACATTAGAATTTGTGCTGCGGTAGATGTTAAAGCCAAGGTTCTCTATCTCGCTTTCAGTTATCCAATGCAATATAACCTTACCATCACAGGCAGTTGCGGTGAATGAGGTGAGGGAGACGGGGAGAGAGCTGTCAACCACATCATTATTCATCGCATACCCATCATAGCTGCCGCCGTGATACATCTCATCTACGGCAAATGACAAAGCAGGCAGCAGAATCAAACAGATTGCTAACACCATCTTTTTTCTCATTTTAAACCCCTTTTTTTGTTTATCGAATATTTTTTATACCCACAAAACACACAAAATAACACGAATATTTTTTGAATAAAATGAAAGCAATTTCGTGCTTTTCGTGAGCATTATAGTATTTAATTCTTTCATTAACATAACACATAATTCCTTAATAATTCTTGCTTAACCTTTTCTGAATTTCCGAAGTCAAGAAAAGCTATTGAGGACTGAATTGATTGCGTGACCTTTTCCATTGGAATGAGACAATTTTCATAATCACTTTTTACTTTCTTTAGTCTATTTCGGAGAAGCATATCTATGTTCTCTTCCAGATGAAATAGAAATTCTGCTATATCCTCTCTATCTCTTTTTGAACGCACAGCATTTCTCGTTGCCTCATACAGATTCTATATAGTATTAATTTTTTCAAATATAACTTCTCCCGAAATTGAAGATTGAAGATTGTATATTGCCTGCCCCGCCCGCTTGACATATTTCGGACAGGTAGTGAAGAATGACCCCAGTTGGATAAAAAAATCTAACCCCAGTTAATATAGAAGAAAATTTAACGGGGCAGGCGGGGTAAAGCGTATCGGGGCGACTGTTTGGGAAAGATTTCATTTTTTCACTTTTTTCGTGCGAATTCAAAGTGTAAAAGAGTAAAAGAGCTAAGGGGTAATAGTCCTCGAAAGACGGAACCCGTAATTGAGGTGCCGAGCAGCGTTCGGGTTCGCTGCGTCGCTGCGGTCCGACACGCGCAAGCGCGTTGTATAATTGTGCCAATCGCCACCGTGAAAAGAACTCCCGTAAGCGGTATAGCCGCTTGTTGCTGTTTGCGAGGGCCAATTGCTTACATCCGCAAAACCAGTTGTGGAAAGGGAACCATTTCCGTGCTGTCCGTCAAAGGAACCTGCACCGGTGGCATTGTCCCAATCAGTATTATCGTAACAATACATAGCCACTGTAATACAGCGTTCCCAGAGGTTGCCGCTCATCTCCATTACACCGTAGTAAGAAGCACCGGATTCTGCCCTGGTAGAAGTGCCCGTGGCAAAGATACCACAGCGTAAAGGACCGTTAATGTCACCATCGGTTATAGAATAAGAGGCATTGCCGGTTGATCCAGTTGCGGCATTACTGACCGTTGCATTATAATGTCCATCATTACTTAAAGTGTATGCACTGGATGCAATATTTGCATTGCCCCAGGCATATTCAATCCCAGCAGTTTCCGGTCCCCGGCATATCTTTTCATATTCCAGTTCTGTCATCGGTCTAAGTCCTGCCCAGTCCGCATACGCCAGCCCGTCTGCCCACTTTAAATAGTTACAGGCACGGTTTGGCACGGATGCAGAATAGCTTCCATAGCTGCCTGATATGGTGTGCCGGTAACTTCCATTGCTATTTGGGTATCTATTGTTATCCTGATCATCGGTAAGTAAAGACAGAAAGTCAGCATACTGTCCTTGTGAAATTTCGTATTTCATACAGTAGATAGCCTTGTAGCCTTTGGGATAGTTTGCACCGAGTGCTGCGCAGCCGCCGGTGTTTCCTTTATTGTCCTGTGCTCCGCACCAATTAATTTCAGTCCTGTCCCAGGTAATTGCTCCTTCGGCTAAGGCATTTTCACTGATAATTGTATTTGCGCTGTTGAAGTTAGCGGTCAAATCAGCGCTTTCGCCGTTATACAGAGCAAAGGAGCCTTCAGGGATGTACACCATTTCAATGGCAAATACTTTAACATCTACTTTGGCATCGTCGGCAACGCCGTCTGTGCCGTAGTTCCAGCGGAGCCTGGCATTGTCCCAGTTGTTTGAGCCGGAGTCGTCTCCACTTCGGTATATGAAAATACCTGTACCATCAGAGGCAGCGTCAATGGTGGAGCCGGTTGGTGCGGTGTGGTGGGCATCAGTTGAGGATAGTGTGCAGTGTGCCCATGTTGAGCCGCTGTGCAGTTTCCATTTGGCAAATACCCAGGCGGCATCCCATGTTGGAGTACCGTCACCGCTTATCTCTGATACTCGCCAGGAGTTTTCCCACGAGACGTCGAACTTGATGTTGGTGTAGTTGTCGGCGGCATTCTGCTCGGTGAGAGAGACATTCTCTACTACCATATGGTTTGCCCAGGCTGGAGTGAACATAGCCATTGTAAAAAGTAATAAGGCGGAAACCGTGAATAGTGATGATATCCTTTTCATTATTCATTACCTCCTCATAAATTTCAATTAATCTAAATATAAAGTCTATCTTTGTTTATTCAAAATTGAATCATTGTCAAAATTTATAGAATATTATTGAGTTTTATATATTTTGCAGATTCAGGATTCTTCGGAGTTCTCTGTAACCAATGGAAAGGTATCCCGTCTTGTCAGGATTAATAATCTCTCACAAGGGAAAAGAAAATCTTTGCGAAAGTTCATTAATAAATGGCGGAGAACGGAAACCGGAGTACCGGAGTGAAGTTTGATATTTGAAATTCGAAATTTGCAATCATCAATCTAAAATCTCCAATCTGCAATCTAAAATCTACCCGCTCTCCTCAACAATCCTAATCTCTTCTTCCGTCAAATCGTACAATTCATACACCAGCCGGTCGATCTGTTTATCGGTGGCGTCAATCCGGCGCTGCAGCTGCTCCCGGCTGCGGAAATAACACAGAATGAGAATTGTTGACCAAGCGTATCTGTCCGCTTGGAAAATTGGTTATAGTTCATAATCATTTTTAAAACGAAAAGTGTGTTTGATTGTTTTTTCTTCTTCTTTCGGTTTTGATTTTTGCGCTTCATTTCTTACAAGATACACAAAATTAAAAATTGCAGAACGAGTTAATTGTAACATTTGAAGAGTCTTGTTAATAAAATATTCTTTATCAATGCCAACAATATCTGGATTATTTTTATAAATGTTAAAGATATCATTCCCAAACTCTTTATCACTAAATAGAACAAATTGATTATGCTCTAAAGTATTGCGCCATTTCTTAAAGAAATTCCATTCACCACTTTTTGAGTTTAAATCTGTTGCTTGGGTATATAAAGCAACGAGGGAAATGTTATAGATACTGTTAATTTTCTCCCATCTTTCTTTCTGTTTAATTGTAGCGTTATTTGGTTTCCAAAAATTCTCAAAATAAATATTCTCATTGTTATTGGCTAAGTCAAACAATAGACAAATTCCCATAGCAATTTTATCTAGGATACCAAAACAAAGTCTAAAACTTGTTCGGAGCATTTCTGATTTTGTACCAATATACTCCGAATCAAATAATTCCGTAAACATAACTTCCGAATCGAAGGTATTGAATTCGTTCTCATTTTTTTCTGTTGAATAATAATATAGAAGTCTTGCCAATGAAAGTTCCGATTTTAATCGATTCAATATTTTTTCCATTCTCGGAATAAAGTCAGCATCAAATGATTGAAAAGGTGTACAAATTAAAAGATCGTCTCTGCGTGCTCCTTTACAATTGCAGTATAAAGAATGTTCCGACAAAGTTAAATGACTATCTATACAATATTTTCTATAATTTGAAAGTGTTTCATTTTCTTTTTTTGTTTCCTCTAATTCCTTGTGAACTTCTTTTTCATTAAACCCTAATTCATTAAGAAATGTATCAATTTTTATTATTTCTTTTTTCCATATATCTCTTTGCCATATTGGTACATATTTTGACATTAACGCTTTTTCATAGCCGACTTTTGATTGATAAAGAAGATTAATAGAGAAAACTCCTGATAATTTTATTAACCACAATAATTCTTTTGCTCGAGACGCATTTGCCATAGGGTGGTCTGGAAATTTTACTAAAACTATATCATAATACTGTAAAGATTCTGATATTCGTCCACATGAACTTAGCGCATTGGCAAGATTAATAATTAATTCTGGCCATAATTTCTTTTTTCTGTCAACTGTAATTTTATAAGATTTCCAATAATGATTTTTTGACTCAATTGCGTATTTAATATTCCGGGGAATATCTTTAAAATCGGTTTTTTTTCTTTGAATTTTGAATAATGAACTTTTCGCATTTCCCAAATTATACTCAATGCTTTCGTCGCTAACAATACCTTTTAAGTTTTCTCGTTCTTCCTGAATTATTGACAAACCTTTTAAAGCAGCATTTTCATGTCCCCCTTCATCGCCTATATCAATAAGAAAACCTGCCAATTCTGATTTCAAGAAATGATCTGCTTTTGATGTACAGTTATTAAGTAACGATAATCGGTTATTTATTATTTCGATGGCTTCATCGAATTTTATACTGTTCATTAGACCGAGAATACGTTTTCTTAACTCGTTATCTTCAACAGAAAAATATTGAGAAAGTTGATCCATTATCTATTACTTAGTTTGTTAATTTTATTCGTAATCCTATTCTTTTCCCTCTACTACCTTGATCTCTTCTTCCGTCAACTCGTACAACTCATACACCAGCCGGTCAATCTGCGCATCGGTAGCGTCGATCCGGCGCTGCAACTGCTCACGAGTGCGGGGATCACGGGTTTCGGAGAGTTTTTTGCGAAGGTCGAGCATCTGCTCCACCAGCGCAACAATGCGGTCATGTCGGGTTTTGTCTGCAGGGTTGGCGAAATTGATTATACGGACGGGAAGCTGCACTAAAAATTGTTTATTAGCTGCAAAATAACCACCATGAAAAGTTGTACTAACTTTTTTCATAAACCAATCTAATAGTTTGCTGTTCAATAAACTGGTTATATACTTTTGGCTTCCAAATCCAATTTTTATAGTTAATCCAAAACCCCCTGTTGTAACATTGACAAAATAGTAATTGTCTTCGTCATAATAAGCAGATAATCGAGTGATCATATATGGAAGCATAATTTTTGGTTTTTCCCACGTATCCAAATTCTTCGGATATAATTGGTACCAGCCGATGTCTTTAAATTTTCCATGTTCACGTTCGCTTAAAAGTCTCTTATTCT